>CAZPZK010000435.1:0-2883 GCA_964591095.1 uncultured Moraxellaceae bacterium
AAAGTGCCCTGCGCGTATCCGGCCAGAGCTGCCAGCATCTGGCCGGTCTGGTTGTTGTCGCCGTCGATGGCCTGCTTGCCAAGGATAACCAACTGGGGCTGTTCGGCGTCGCAAATCTTCTTCAACAGCTTGGCCACGGCCAGCGGTTGAACTTCTTCGGCAGTTTCCACGAGGATGCCGCGATCGGCGCCCAGCGCCATGGCGGTACGGATCTGTTCCTGGGCTTCTTTCGGGCCCACGGAAACAACAACGATCTCGGTGACGATGCCCTTCTCTTTCAGGCGGACGGCTTCTTCAACGGCGATTTCGCAGAACGGGTTGATGGCCATTTTGACGTTGGCAAGTTCAACACCGGTCTTGTCCGCCTTGACGCGAACTTTCACGTTGTAATCTACAACGCGCTTGACAGCAACAAGAGCCTTCATGGAATCCTCGGATGGTGAAAATCGGGAGGGTTGTATGTTGGCGCAATCAAGGCGCGCCAAGGGTGCGATATCATCCGCATTCTGACCGTCAAGGTCAAGTCTGCACAGACGGATATCCCGGTTTTTATGGTCATTGACTTAGGGATTGACATGGATCATTGACGAAAATATACATACGTATATTAATTGCCGGATTGCATGCCGGGAGAGTACTCTTGCGGCGGGCTGTCATCCCGCTGTCATGCCCTCCGACACACAATTAGAAACATTACTTGCCGATCGATGTAGGTTTTATGACAGATTCACTTGCTAGAATCCCTTCGTTTGAAAATGCGGATTCCCCGATGCGTGTTAGCCAGTTTGACCGTGAACAACTACTTGCCTGTGGGCGTGGCGAACTCTATGGACCGGGCAATGCCCGTCTCCCCCTCCCTCCCATGCTGATGTTTGACCGCATCCTCAAGATTTCCGACGGCGATGGCGCTTTTGGCAAGGGTGAAATCATTGCCGAAATGGACGTTCACCCCGACCTCTGGTTTTTTGGATGTCATTTTGAAAGCGACCCGGTGATGCCGGGATGCCTTGGCCTGGATGCCATGTGGCAGCTGCTGGGGTTTTATCTGGGCTGGCGGGGAAATCCGGGACGCGGACGTGCGCTGGGCGTCGGTGAAGTCAAGTTCTTTGGACAAGTCCTGCCCAAACATAACAAGATCACTTACGAGATGCAGATCAAGCGTGTCGTCGAGCGCAAACTCGTCATGGGCATTGCCGATGCCCGCATGCTGGTTGATGACCGGGAAATTTACACGGCGCAGGATTTGCGCTGCGGCTTGTTCACGAGCACGGACCACTTCTGATTACCGACGCGCCCCAACCTTCGGGGCGTCCTGTTTCTGGCGGAGAAATCATCATGAGACGAGTTGTCGTCACCGGCCTCGGCATCGTGTCCTGTCTGGGCAATGACGCCCGCAGTGTAAGCCACAGCCTGCGGGCGGGCATCTCCGGCTTGCGTTTCAATCCCGTGTACCGCGACATGGGATTTCGCAGTCAGGTGAGCGGAAAACCCGACATTGACCTGGAGTCGGTGATTGACCGCAAGCTAAAGCGCTTCATGGGTGACGCCGCCGCCTATGCTTACCTGAGCATGCAGCAAGCAATCACCGATGCCGGCCTGACACCGGAAGATGTTGCCGGCAACCCCCGGATCGGCGTGATCGCCGGCTCGGGCGGCGCCTCCACCGCCAATGTGGTGCTGGCGGCCGATACCGCCCGTGAAAAGGGAGTCAAGCGGATCGGTCCGTACATGGTTCCCCGCACCATGACCAGTACGGTTGTCGCGTCGCTGGCAACCGCCTTCCGGATTCATGGCGTCAATTATTCAATATCCTCCGCCTGCGCCACCTCCGCGCATTGCATTGGCAACGCCATGGAGCAGATCCAGCTGGGAAAACAGGATATGGTTTTTGCCGGAGGCGGCGAAGAAGAACACTGGAGTCTTTCCTCCCTGTTTGATGCCATGGGAGCCATGTCCAGCAAGTACAATGACACACCGGAATCCGCTTCACGCGCCTTTGCCGCCAGTCGTGATGGTTTTGTCATTGCCTGCGGTGGCGGGATGCTGGTGCTGGAGGAATACGAGCATGCCGTCAGGCGCGGCGCGCGGATATACGCCGAACTGGTCGGTTATGGTGCAACATCGGATGGCCTTGACATGGTAGCTCCCAGCGGGGAAGGCGCTGCCCGGTGCATGCAGCTGGCGCTCACCATGGCCGGAGGGAGCGTCGACTACATCAACGCCCACGGCACCGCCACTCCGACCGGCGACACCGTGGAGTTGCGCGCAATCCGTCAGGTTTTCCCGGACACGTTGCCCTTGATCAGCTCCACGAAATCCTTGTCGGGTCACTCCCTGGGAGCCACCAGCGTCCAGGAGGCCATCTTCTGCCTGTTGATGATGGAGGAAGGTTTTGTCGCCGCATCGGCGAACATTGACGAGCTGGACCCTGAAGCTGAAGGATTTCCGATTGTCCGAGAAACGCTGATCAAACCCGACCTCACCACGGTGATGTCCAACAGCTTTGGTTTTGGCGGCACCAATGCTTCCCTGATTTTCCGGAAACCCGCCTGAACGCCCTAGCGGTTCCCTTTGCGAAATACCGCCAAGGGGAACCCGCCGTCATTCTTGAGAACCAGACGACCGTCTGGCAACTCCTCCCATGTCACGGCATCACTCAAAAGCTGGATGAACAAGGCTTCAAAAGTGACGATATCCGCGCAGGATAAATGCGACCCCTTCACGTTCCGGATGCGGATGGATTGAGCTTCGATGCTGTAATCCGCCTCGATCGGATTACAGCCGGTATGGCCTTCCATCCAGCCTCTTGCCGGCTCGAACCTGATAAATGCATCCCGACTGTTGGCGCCGGTGGCTGAGACCGCCACGGGCAAGTTGATGAGG
>CAZPZK010000436.1:0-2874 GCA_964591095.1 uncultured Moraxellaceae bacterium
CCTCGATGGTTTCAAGGCGGTCAACGATACGCTGGGGCATGCGGCGGGTGACGAGGTCTTGATGTCCATCAGCGCCATTCTGCGGGACGGGTGCCGTGACAGTGATATTCCCTGCCGATACGGCGGAGATGAGCTGGTGGTGGTGATGCTGAACGCGACGCCGCAGTCGCTGGCCGCCCGCGTGGAGCGCTGGCGGGCGCGACTGTCCGGCTTCAGCTTTCAGGGACGCGCGTTGCCTGTCACGTTCTCGGCGGGGATCGCCGGATTTCCCGCCAATGGCCTGACTCAGGAGTCCTTGCTGGCGGCGGCGGATCAGGCCCTGTACCAGGCCAAGACCGGCGGCCGCAACCGGACCGTCATCGCCGGCGCGCGCGAGGCTAATGCCTCATGAGCGGTCGGTGATCGCGGCCGTGGCCTGGATTTCCACCCGGTAGCCCGGATGGGCGAGGGCGGCCTGCACACAGGCGCGCACCGGGGCGTGACCGGCGGGAACCCAGGCGTCCCAGTAACGATTGAAGCAGTCGATATCGCGGATATCGGCCAGATACACCGTCACCATCAGCAGGTGCGCGGGATCGCTGCCGGCGCGGGCCAGTGTGGCGGCGAGCTGGTCGAGGACGGCACGGCACTGTGTGTCGGTGTCGGCGGCGGGGTCGGCCGCCACTTCCACCAGATAGGCGGTGTTCTGGTGAATGACAATATCGGACCAGCGGGTGGTCACGCCCAATCGGGTGATGCTCATGATGTGCTCGCTCAGGGGTTAATCATCAGTTACGGGCGCCGTTGCGGCAAAATTGCTGAACCAGCATCTGCTTCAGACGCTCAAAGGTCAGCGGTTTGGCGAGGTATTCATCCATGCCGGCGCTGATGCAGCGTTGCTGTTGCTCGCGCAGGGCATGCGCCGTCAAGGCCACGATCGGTACCGGCCTCAGGTTTTGCTCCTGCTCCAGTTGCCTGATGCGTCCGGTCGCCGCGTAGCCGTCCAGTTCGGGCATCTCGCAATCCATCAGGATCAGATCCCAGCGCAGGGGGTCTTGCGCATAGCGCTCCACGGCGATGAGGCCGTTTGGCGCCATCTCGATCGCGATATCGAGCTTCTTCAGCATCCCGGTGATCACCATCTGGTTGACGAGGTTGTCCTCCGCGACCAGAATCCGCCGCCCGCCCAGCACCTCGCGCAAGACTCCGGATTCCCGGTGGCCGACCTCGCTGGATGCGGGATGCCCGTCCTGCCCGGTCACTTGCAGCAGCGCATCGCGCAGGACATGGGCGGAGGAAGGCTTTTGCATCACCAGCGCCCCCTGGGCTGCGGACAGCTCCTCCGGCCCGAGCGTCTGGCGCAGGGGAGTCAGCAGGATGCGCTTGGCGTTACCCAACGCCGGATGGTCGCCCAGTTGCCTTAGGAAGGCCAGCCCCTTCATGCCTCCCAGGCGTTGGTCGATGGTGATGATGTCGAAGGGCCGCCCGGCGTTCGCGGCAGCCTGCAGCCGCTCCAGGGCGCTGTCGGCGTCATGCACGGCTTCCGCCTGCATGCCCCAGGACAAGGCCTGCTCCGTCATGGTGTGGCAAAAGTCCACCGATTCGTCGACCAGCAGCAGGCGCTGATCCTTGAGGGACGCCAGCGGTATCCGGTGATCGTGGACGTAGTCGCGCCCCGCCGGGGCAAAGGGAATGGCGGCGGTGAAGGTGCTGCCTTCCCCGGCGCGGCTGTCCACGGTGATCTGTCCGTGCATCAGATCGATCAGGCGCTTGCTGATGCTGAGTCCCAATCCGGTGCCGCCAAACTGGCGGGTGGTGGTGGCATCGGCCTGGCTGAAAGCCTGGAACAGGCGTTCCTTCTGAGTGTCGGTCATGCCGATGCCCGTGTCGCTGACCTCGAAGTAAAGAAAGGACTGCCGACCCACCGTGCGGGTATGCACCCGCAGGCTGACGTGGCCGCGATGAGTGAACTTGAAGGCGTTGCTGAGCAGGTTGAGCAGGATCTGGCGAAGACGAACCGGGTCGGAGCGGATCAGCAGCGGTGTTCCGGGCTCGATCCAGGCGAGGAATTCCAGTCGTTTCTGCTCGGCGGTCAGCGCAAAGATGGCGGCGCACTCCAGCAGCAGGCTGTCGAGGTCCATGTCGACCTGCTCGATTTCCAGGCGTCCTGCTTCGATTTTCGAATAGTCGAGGATGTCATTGATGATGTTCAGCAGGGCGGTGCCGGACATGTTGATGACCTGCAGGTATTGCTGCTGCCGGGGTGTCAGCTCGGTGTCCTGCAACAGTTCGGCCATGCCCAGCACGCCGTTCATCGGCGTGCGGATCTCATGGCTCATATTGGCGAGAAAGCTGCTTTTGGAAATGTTGGCGCGCTCGGCCTCGACGCGGGCGGCATCCAGTTCGTCGTTCCGCTCCCGCAGAATGCGGGTCTGCTCGGCAATGTTGCGCTCCAGGTACTGGCGGCGGCCGGTGCTGACCAGGGTATAGCTGACGGCCAGGCTGGTGCTGATCAGTCCGGTTACCAGCACCAGCCAGGTCAGCCAGGACTGGTAGGTCGCCAGCAGTTGCGCTTTTGGCCACACCTCCGCGCTCCAGGTCTGTTGGCCCAGGTACAGATTGGAACGATGGAACAGGCCGATCAGTTGCGCCGCGTGACGTGTCCTGTCGTCCGGCGGCAAGCCATGCAGCCGGGTGCCGGTATTGCGGTCGTTCACCACTAACGAAAAACCTTCCGGCAGGACGCGCGCCGACAGGCGTTCCAGCACCTTGTCGCTGCGCAAGGCCATCACGATGAAGCCGTTCAGCCTGGATTCATCGCGCCGTCCCTCCGGCGTGTCGAGAAAAACCGGGGTGTAAAGCATGGCGGATTGCCGGCTGTCCGGAACCTGCAAC
>CAZPZK010000437.1:0-2872 GCA_964591095.1 uncultured Moraxellaceae bacterium
AGGCGCTGATGACCCGGACCAGATGTTCTTCCGGAATCAGCTCATCGAGGGATAACGGGAACAGACTGGTTTGACCCGGCGCTTCGCCTTTGACATAGCTCATAAATGACAATGCCCGTACGAGTGTACGGGCATTGTCGCCGCTTAACATTCAAACTGCGAGTGTTTTTACACAGTCTGTCACGCGGGGCTTTTTTCATGGCGTCGGTTCAGGCGGCGCGGCTCGCCTGCCCTTCCCCCACCAGTTCGTAATCGCCCAGCCGCAACGCGTGCGTGCGCTGCTTGTAGACCAGCGTAAAGCCCGGCCAGTTGTTGGTGTTCTTGCCCGCCTCGTTCTTGTACCAGCTGGTGCAGCCGTCCTCCCACACCGTGCGCTTGATCTGGTCCTGCACCCAGCGGTTGTACTTGCCCTGCACCGCCGCCTTCACGTCCATCGTCGCCAATTGCCGTACCCGCATCGCCTTCAGGCATTGCTCGATGTAGTCGAACTGGCTTTCCAGCATGAACAGGATCGAGTTGTGGCCAAGGTTGGTGTTGGGGCCGTAGAGGATGAACAGGTTGGGAAAACCGTGGACGCTGATGCCGAGATAGGCTTCCGCGCCATCCTTCCACGCCTGGTTGAGGTCCTGGCCGCCGCGACCGGTGATCTTCATCGGCGCCAGGAAATCGGTGGCCTGGAAGCCGGTGCCGAAAATGATGGCGTCGGCGGGATGCTCCCGGCCATCCTTGGTGCGGATGCCGGTTGCGGTCACGGCATCGATGCCGTCGTTGACCACCTCGACATGCGGCTTGGCCAGCGCCTCGTAGTATTCGTTGGAAATGAGGATGCGCTTGCAACCGAGCGGGTAATCCGGCGTCAGCTTTTTACGCAGCGCCGGATCGGAGACCGAGGCGTTGAGATGGCGGTGGAAATCATACTCAAACACCTTCATCAGCTTCTTCAGCGGCCCGAAGGCGAAGGCGCGGGCTTCGTGCTGCCAGTACAGTCCGGTGCGGCTGAGTTCCTGCAGGCGCGGCAGGCGGGCGTAGACCGCCTGCTCGGCGCGGGTATAACCGCGATCCGGCTTGGGAATGACATACGGAGCGGAACGCTGGAACAGGGTCAGCGCGCCGACCTCCTTCACCAGTTCCGGCACGAACTGGATGGCGCTGGCGCCGGTGCCGATGACGGCGACGCGCTTGCCCTTCAGGTTGACCTCGTGGTTCCAGCGCGCGGAATGGAAGGTGTCGCCCTTGAACGATTCCAAGCCCTTCAGACGCGGATACGCCGGGCGGTTCAACTGGCCGCAGGCGCTGATCAGGATGCGCGCCTCGACGGTTTCACCGCCTGTCGTTTCGACAACCCACCGCGCCCGCGCCTCGTCAAAACGCGCGCCGCTGACTTCGGTATGGAAACGGATTTTCGGGCGGATGCCGTACTTGTCGGCGCAATGGCGGATATAGGCGTGGATTTCCCGTTGCGGCGCGAACTTGCGGCTCCAGTCGAATTTCGGCTCGAAGGAATAGGAATACAGGTGCGACGGCACATCGCAGGCCGCGCCGGGATAGGTGTTGTCGCGCCAGCAGCCGCCGACATCCCCTTCCTTCTCCAGAATGACAAAATCGTGGAAGCCTGCCTGCTGCAAGCGGATGGCCATGCCGACGCCGCCGAAGCCGCTGCCGATGATGGCAATTCCGGTCTGAATCATGGAAACGCACCTGTTGAATTCGAAGAATGCAGTATAGCGAGACTACCTGTCCGACGTTTTGGTGTTTATGGTACATTCGGACATCTCCCTGTGACTTCCGGACAGCTCCATGTCTCCCTGGCCCGAACGGCGCAGCATCAGCAGCGCCCGCATCCTGACCGGTCTGGCCGCCGATTACGGCGTCACCCCGGAACAATGCCTGCGCGGAACCGGCATCCCGGTGGCGCATCTTGAGGACAATACCCGTGAAATCGACGCGCGGCAGGAGTTGCGCATCGTCGACAACCTGCTCGACGCCTGCGGCGGCTTCCGTCCCGGCATGGGGCTGGCGGCGGGCTTGCGCTATCACCTGACCAGCTACGGCATCTGGGGCTATGCGCTGATCAGCAGCCCGACGCTGCGCGACGCCATCCAGATGGGCATGCGTTACCTCGACCTGTCCTTCGCCTTCGTGCGGGTGCGTTTCGAGGAAGAACCGGACCGGGCGCGGCTGGTGCTGGACAGCAGCGCCATCCCCTCCGCCTGCCGCGCCTTCCTGCTGGAACGGGACATGGCCTGCATCATCGCGCTGGTGGAAGACCTGTTCGGCGTGCGCATGCCCTTGCAGGCCGCCTGGTTCACCGGCGCCGCGCCGCGCGACCTCACCCCCTTCATCAAGACCTTCGGGGTGACGCCGCTTTACGAACAGGCGGAAAACGCGGTGGTGTTCGGGCCGTCCTTCCTCGACCTGTCGATTCCGCAGGCGAATACGCTGACCGCCAGCATCTGCGAAACCCAGTGCCGCGACCTGCTGGAACGGCGCAAGGCGCGTTCCGGCCAGGCGGGACGGGTGCGGGAAGAATTGTTGCGGCAACCGCGACTGATGCCGGACATGGAAACGGTGGCGGCGCGGCTGAGCATGAGTTCGCGCACCTTGCGGCGGCATCTGGATGACGAAGGGGTGTCGTTCCGGCAACTGGTGGATGAAATCCGCATGGCGCTGGCCGAGGAAATGCTGGCCATTCCCGGCATGACCATGGAGGACATTTCCGCCCGCCTCGGCTATTCGGAAGTGTCGAATTTCCTGCACGCCTTCAAGCGCTGCAAGGGCGTCACGCCCAGCCAGTACCGGCAAAGCCGCGCCTGACCGCCTATAGATCGGGCTTCAGCCCGACAACCGACCTACGATCGGAGAGTGTTGTCGG
>CAZPZK010000438.1:0-2868 GCA_964591095.1 uncultured Moraxellaceae bacterium
CCCGACCTGATGGTGGTGGCCGCCTACGGCCTGATCCTGCCGCAGGCGGTGCTGGACCTGCCGACCTTGGGCTGCATCAATGTCCACGGTTCGCTGCTGCCGCGCTGGCGCGGGGCGGCGCCCATCCAGCGCGCCATCCTCGCCGGCGACCGCGAAACCGGCATCACCATCATGCAGATGGACGCCGGACTCGACACCGGTGCCATGCTCTACACGCTGACCTGTCCCATTTCCGGCCACGACACCTCGGCCAGCCTGCACGACCGGCTGGCGCTGCTGGGCGGCGATGCGCTGCTGCACGTGGTGGATGCGCTGGAGAACGGCGAGCCGCTGGTTCCGGAGCCGCAGGACAGTACGCAAGCCACCTACGCCGCCAAGCTGGTCAAGGAAGAAGGCGTGGTCAACTGGTCGCTGCCCGCCATCGAAGTGGTGCGCGCCATCCGCGCCTATAACCCGTGGCCGGTGGCCTATACCCTGCTGCAGGGCCAGGCGGTGCGCCTGTGGGCGGCGCGCGTGGCGGATGAAACCACCACCGCCCCGGCCGGGATGATCGTGCAGGCCGACCGCAAGGGGCTGCATGTCGCCGCCGGCAACGGCACCGTCGTCGCCATCGACACCCTGCAACTGCCCAACGGCAAGGCGCTGGGCCATGCCGACATCCTCAATGCCCGCCGCGAACTGCTGCAGCCCGGCGTCGTGCTCGGCGCATGAAGAAACTCTCCATCCGCGCCCTGGCCGCCCAGGCGCTGGCTCCGGTGCTGGCGGGCAAGTCCTCGCTGGGGGCCACCCAGCCCCCCGCGCAGCAGGCCTGCCTGCCGCGCGACCGCCCGCTGTTGCAGAATCTGGTGCTGGGCTGCACCCGCGAATGGGTGTATCTGGAAGCGCTGCTGCGACCGCTGCTGCAACAACCGGTCAAGGACAAGGCGGTGCTGGCGCTGCTGGGACTGGGCCTGTACCAGCTGCTGCGCACCCGCATTCCGCCGCACGCCGCCATCGGCGAAACCGTCGAGGCCGCCAAGGAGCTGGGCTTCGGCCGCGCCGCCGGATTGATCAATGCGCTGCTGCGCCGCTTCCTGCGCGAACAACAGGACCTGCTGGCGGCCGGGGTCGGTTTTGAACATGCGCATCCGGGCTGGCTGAAGAAGCGCCTGGAAAAGGACTGGCCGGAGCACGCCGCCGCCATCCTTGCCGCCAACAACGAACCGGGGCCGTTGACCCTGCGCGTCAACCGCCGCCGCCTGACCCGTAACGACTATCTGGTGAAGCTGCTGGAAGCCGGCATCAGCGCCGAGCCGAGCGCGCTGTCGCCGGAAGGCATCCGCCTGCACGAACTGCACGATGTCACCGCCCTGCCCGGATATGCCGAGGGCGAGTTCTCGGTGCAGGATGAATCGGCGCAGCTGGCCGCCGGACTGCTGGCCCCGGCCGCCGGTTCGGTGGTGCTGGACGCCTGCGCCGCGCCGGGCGGCAAGACCGCGCACCTGCTGGAAACCGCCGACCCGCAACAGCTGTGGGCCATCGACAGTGACGCCGGACGTCTGGAGCGCGTGCGCGAGAACCTGCGCCGCCTGCAACTGGACGGCCCGGCGCCGACCCTGCTGGCCGCCGACGCCGCCGACCCCGACGCCTGGGCGGGGGACACCCGGTTCGACGCCATCCTGCTGGACGCGCCCTGCACCGGCACCGGCGTCATCCGACGTCATCCCGATATCAAGCTGCTGCGCAAGCCGGACGACATCGGCCGGACCGTGGACTTGCAGGCGAAAATCCTGCGCGCGCTGTGGACGCGGCTGCAGCCGGGCGGCCGCCTGCTGTACGCCACCTGCTCGGTGATCCGGGCGGAGAATGAAAACCAGATCGGCTTCTTCCTGAAGCAGACGCCGGATGCGCGGGAAGTGAAGATCGACGCGACGTGGGGCATGGAACGGCCGCACGGGCGGCAGATCCTGCCCACGATCGGCGGCGGCGACGGGTTCTTTTATGCGGTGCTGGAGAAGGCCGTAACGCGCTGAACCTTCCCCCCTGTGCAACAGGGGGGCGATGCGCAGGCATCGGGGGGTGCCCCCGCCAAACACATCCTCAGCAACGGGAACCGTGCTCAGCCCACCGGCTGTACTCCCCAGCCCTGCGGGCAGCCCCCCCTGCCGGGCAGGGCGGGCGTCACAGCAGCGTAGGCTATGGGTACTGAAAAGGATCCATGAGCGTTAAGCCGCAGCCTTCAAAGTCCTTGATGTTTCGTGTGGCGACCGCATAGCCATGCACTTGGGCAATCGCGGCAATTTGCGCATCTGCAAAGCCCAAAGGACGGCCAATGCCATCACGCATCGAACGCAGACGCGCCGCCATGACAGCGGCCGGGTATTCAAAACCCCAAAATCCGCTGCTGAAATCCTTGATCAAGCAATTGCTGGAATTGTTGCGACATGGCCAGCTTCCGGCCACCCTCCGGCATGCGCAACAGCCCGTACATTATTTCCGTGACGGTAACGGAACTGATATACAAACCGGTTAATGGTTGCGCGCGCAACCAATGCGCCACGCTTGCGAGCGGTGCCGGCCGCATCAATTCCGAGATGATGTTGGTATCCAGCAGAATCATTCCAGATCCACCGCCCGGTCTGGCTGGTGGCTTCTTGGCTCAATGTACAGTTCTTCTTCGGGGCACTGTGCGGGCGGCACCTTTTTGAAAAAATCGAGCAGGGTATCGCCGGCCAACGGCTGCGAACCTGGTGACGGGTTATCGTCCAGCGCCATAAAAATGACTTCTACGCGCTGGTGACGCATGGGTTCAGGAACCGCGATCATATCGGGGGCAAGGTCAATAATTTGGCGTAAGGCGTACATGGTTATACCCTCCGGCAGGCTGTG
>CAZPZK010000439.1:0-2865 GCA_964591095.1 uncultured Moraxellaceae bacterium
AATAGTGTTAATTAAAAAAAAATGCTAATATTTTTTCTCTCATCCCTCCTTTTGGCCAAAATTTTAGCTTTTGAGGATAGTCTTTTTCTCCAATCTGTTAATGTCACCACCTCCACCTCAACTTCAGCAGTTCCAACAATACCGTTCTCATCAGGTGGGGGGGCGACCATAGGACGACGTGGTTCAGGCAGCCGAGTTGCAGTATCCGCCCAATGGGCAGCATCCTCAGGCGTCTGAACCTGAAAGTCGCACTTGAACCACCTCATTCCTTCGTAATCATCCATTGCGTGCCTCCTTTGCCGCCCTCTTCTCCGCCAACCCCAAAGGATGGTCATTTATCCGCTCGCCACCAAACTGATGATACCAAGGCGCTGACTCTACATCCTTGCCCCGGTCCTTGTCCCAGGTGATGTTCAGCTTGGGCTTTTTATTGTGCCGCAAGACTTCCGCCGTCATAAACGGCCGGATGTTCATCCGCACACCGTCGTTCAAATCGGGGCTCCAGCCGATAGGTTGCTGATCCAGCGGCTTCCAGCGCACAAAGATGTCATACGGGGCTTCGCCTTCCAGGATCAATTCCAGCTTTTTCTTGAGCACTTGGGCGCCGGCCAGGCGGGTTTGTGCGCCATCCACGCCGTCACGTACTCCGGCTTCCTGTTGGCGTATCCAGTCGCCCAGGTAGGTATGGATGAGGCGTTCCAGGTTTTTGGTGTCGAGTGTGTGGTAGTTGACCAGTGCGCCGAAGCCGTCCTTGAGGCCGTCCCAGATGTGCCAGATGAAGGGGCGGTGGTGGAACAGTTTGCTGTGTTGTTCGAAGAATTTTTCGCGCAGCCAGATGTCCAGGCCTTTTCCGGCGCTGTCGGCGTCGGTGAGGAGTTTGTCGAGGATGCCGGTTTTCCAGCTGCCGGGTTCGACGGTTTCCCAGGCGTCGATCAGCAGGCCGAGCAGGCGGTCGTGGGCGGCTTTTTCGCCGCGCACGGAGGGGAGGCAGACGATGCCGTCATCGTCAGTGTGGGGGGCGAGTTTTTCGCAGCGGGTGATCCAAGTGCGGGCTTCGTCGGAGAGCTCCATTTCTGGGTCGGTTTCGGCGGGCCAGCGGTAGCCGAGCATGCGGGCAAGGGCGACTTGTAAAGTGTTGTTGGATGGTTGCGGGTGGCCGTGGAATAGCCATTGGGTGGGGTCATTGGAATAGGGCTTTGGAAGTCCCTGGGGGTACTTCTCTACCGCAACTCGCTGCCAGTACTCCTCATTGAATGATACTTTGACCAATGACTTTGGTGCTACCTTGAGCGACTTGTCAATTTGACGCACAGAACTAGCGTACTTCTCGGAGCTGCAAAATACCCATAAAGACGGGAGTAATTTCGAGCTCGACGGAATAACTACGCCAACAGTCTTGTAATGCTTGTATCCCAGATGCAGACAAGCCCATAAATTTCCCATTTCGCTAACAAGTATCCCCTTCCTTCCCCAGCCCAATTGACCTTGGATTCTTGCCTGCTTGAAGGATGCAAGTGCGCCCTCTCCACGCTCCCACCTAACAACGTGAGAAAGTCCACCAAAGAGTGAGTGTCCTGATGGCGCCTCTTGCAGCGGCTCCCACTCAGTCACTCCAAGTTCAGCGAATGGAAGCTCCCACGCACAAAAGATAAATCTATCACCATCACCTGTTGACAACCCTTCGGTTGAATCAGCCAACTTCGAAAGCTGAGTAAAATCATCTCTCTTTTCCAGAAGAATTCTTGATTCAGGATTTCTCTGCTGGGCTGTTTGGCTCAATCGCACGATACCAGCCCCTTGAAGCGCACTTCTCTTTTCGCCGGGCCCTATGTCATTTGAAACATCGACGCCTGAGAATAATGATTGTGGATTTGGTCTTGAACAATCTAAAGTCAGGAGTTGAACATTAAAATCCCACATTGGTGTCGTGAAGCCGCGAACTCCAAGTAGCGCAACCATTCTGAACGAAATGCGTGAAAGCAAAGAAATTCGCTCTTCAATGTATGCATTAAGAAATAGCCAATTCTGCGGCATCACAATCTGTACAACACCCGCACCTTGGCCGCTTAAATCCTCACAACAAAGCTCCAAACACCGCTCCAAAAACACATTCGCCAAATCATTTTTGGCATCCGAATAATATTTCTCGCAATAATCCTTCAATGCATCGCTCTGCTTCCCCCGCGCTAAATACGGAACATTGGTAACCACCAAGTGATACCTCTCACTCAGTAACTCCGCCGCCTCCAACAACCCCCTCGCCGTAACCGCCGAATCCCAAGCCCCCTCATCCAGCCCCGACTCCTCCCCCGCCAAAGCCTCCAATAACAACCCCTGCAACACCTCAAAACCCGAAGACCCCAAATCCTGCTTCAACGCCTTCGCCGGATCCAACAAACTCCCCAACAACGGCGCCTGCGCAAAACTCGCATGCAACAACCGCAACTCCTGCCGCAAATACGCCGCATCCGCATGATCCGCAGGCACCAACGCCTCCCACTCCTTCGGACTCGCCGACACCTTCAACCCACAACACGCCACATTCGGCGACGGCATATCCGCCCGCACCCCCAGCGCATTCCCTTCATCATCCCTAAACCGCCACGCCGCCAATGCCAGCGCAAACACTGCAATCTCCACGCAACGCGGATCAATCTCCAGCCCATGCAAATTGTCTTGCAGCACAAAGTCCACAGCATCCATCGCCGTCAACCCTTCCGCCACCATCCGCATCGGCACCAGCATCAAAAACGCCGCCACCAGAAAATGCCCCGACCCGCAACACGGGTCCAGCAACTTGAACTCCGTCAATGTATCCGGCCAACCCTCAAACCTCCCTGCCGCCGGAGTCCCGTCCTCCAACGT
>CAZPZK010000440.1:0-2860 GCA_964591095.1 uncultured Moraxellaceae bacterium
GGGCATAGACGTCCGGATATTCCTTGGCCACGCGCTGGTTGTTGAAGGTTTCGGTATGCGCGCCGACCACCAGCGGCCGGGCGCCGACGTCGCCGTGCAACAGCAGCCGGCCATGCTGGTAACTGCTTTCGCTGCCTTCGTAGGTGAAGCTTTGCTTTTGCCCGGCCTGCGCCGCCGGATCCCGGGTAATGATATTGATGACCCCGGAGACGGCGTCGGTGCCGTACAGGGCGGAACCGGGCGTCAGCAGCACTTCGACCTGACGCGCCAGATAGAGCGGAAAATTGATGCTGAGCGGCATCAGCTCCCCGGCCGGCGCGCCAATGCGGACGCCGTCCTGCAACACCAGCATCTTGGTATTGCCGGCGACACCGCGCACCGAGATGCGGCTGGACGTATTGTAGGGCCCCTGCATGTCCACCGACGGCAAGTCCCGCAGCAGGTCGGCGATGTGGCGGTAGCCGCGGTCATGGATCTGGCGGGCGGTGATGACATGCAGCGAGCCCTGCGCCTCGCCCCATCCCTGCACCGTGCGCGAGGCGGTGGACACCGGCAGGGTGGTCAGTTCATCCAGCCCCATCCCCAGCAGGGCCTCCAGGTTGGCCTCATTGGCGAGGGCCGGACCGGTCAGACCCACCAGCAGGGCCAGCCACAACTTGCGCATCTTCCACTCCCTGCCCGGCGGAACCGCCGGCAGCCGCGTGTTATTAGGATTTCCCTTCAGTATTGCCGGGTTTGCCCTAATTGCGAATTTTCAGCGCGGGAAGTGTCGCCCGGCGCACAAAACAAACATCTGTTTGATTTACAGGCGACCGCCGCCATGATAAACAATCGTTTGTTTAACTTATCGGATGCCCCATGACCACTCTTTCCCCGGAAGGCCATGCCCCGCACCGCCCGACGCGCTCCGACGGCGAGGAATCCCGCGAGCGCCTGCTGCAGGCGGGGCTGCGACTGTTCGCCCAGCAAGGTTTCAGCAAGACCTCTACCCGCGAACTGGCCGAGGCCGCCAATGTCAATGTCGCCGCCATCAGCTACTACTTCGGCGACAAGCAGGGCCTTTACCGCGCGGTGTTTTTCGAACCGCAGGCCGACTACCAGCCCGACCCCGCCGTCATCGCCGACCCCGCCCTGCCCCTGGCCGAAGCCCTGCGCCGCTTCATCGCCGCCTTTCTGGAACCGCTGCGCGAAAGCGAGCGCGCCCGGCTGTGCATGAAGCTGCACATCCGCGAGATGCTGGAGCCCACCGGCCTGTGGGAAGAGGAGATTGAACAGGGCATCCGGCCATTGCACGAGGCGATGCTGTCCGTACTCTGCCGCCACTTCGGGCTGTCCGCCCCCGATGACGACGCCCAGCGCCTTGCCTTCTCGCTGGCGGCGCTGGGTGTATACCTGCACGTGGGCCATGACGTGATCGACCGCCTGGCCCCCGGCCTCAACGGCAGCGCCGAAGCCATCGAACTCTGGACCGAACGACTGTCGGTGTCCGGCCTGGCCATGGTGGAGGCCGAGCGCCGCCGCCGCGCCGGAGACCGTTCATGACCCGCCGGCTTTTCCCGTATTCCCGTTTCCCTTTTCCGTCCCCGAGCCTGACCATGAAAACCCGCGTCCTTGTCCTTGCCCTGAGCGCGCCGCTGCTGGCCGCCGCCACCCTCCATGCCGCCGAAGCGCCCGCCGCCCCGGCGGCCAAGGCGGCCCGCGCCGCCCTGACCGTCACCGCCGTGTCGCCGCAGGCGCTGTCCATCCCGTTGACGGTGACCGCCAACGGCAACATTGCCGCCTGGCAGGAAGCCGGGGTCGGAGCCGAGGCCAACGGCCTGCGCCTGGCCGAAGTCAAGGTCAATGTCGGCGATACCGTCAGGCGCGGGCAGTTGCTGGCGCGCTTTGACGACGCCATGCTCCGCGCCGAACTGGGACAAGTCCAGGCCGCCGTCGCCGAGGCCGAGGCCAACCTGGCCGCCGCCGCCGCCGATGCCCGGCGCGCGCGCGAGCTGGAAAGCAGCGGCGCGCTGAGCGCCCAGCAGGTCACGCAGTACCTGACCGCCGAGCAGACCGCGAAGGCGCGGCTGGAGGTGCAGCGCGCCGCGCTGGCGGCGCAGCGGATCCGCGTGGCGCAGGCGCAGGTGACCGCCCCCGATGACGGCGTCATTTCCGCGCGCAACGCCGCCGTCGGCGCCGTGGTCGGCGCGGGGCAGGAACTGTTCCGGCTGATCCGCCAGGGCCGTCTGGAATGGCGGGCCGAGGTGGCGTCGGCCGAGCTGGGCGGCATCCGCCCCGGCCAGAGCGCGCGGCTGACGCCCGCCGGCGGCCAGCCGCTGGAAGGCCGGGTGCGCATGGTGGCGCCCACCGTGGATACCGCCAGCCGCAACGGTCTGGTCTATGTCGATCTGCCCAAGCCGGCGGGGGCGAAGGCGGGCATGTTCGCGCGCGGCGAGTTTGCGGTGGGCGGCAAGAGCGGGCTGGCGCTGCCGCAAACCGCCGTGCTGCTGCGCGACGGCTTCAGCTATGTCTTCCTGATCCAGCCCGATGGCAAGGTGCGCCAGCTCAAGGTCAGCACCGGCCGCCGCGCCGGCGACCGCATCGAGATCACCGGCGGCCTCGATCCCCAGGGCCGGTACGTGGCGAGCGGCGGCGGCTTCCTGACCGATGGCGACACCGTGCGCGTGGTGGCCGCCCCCGCCGCCCCGGCGCGGTGAACGGAGCCCTCCCATGAATGTCTCGTCGTGGTCCATCCGCAACCCCATTCCGTCCGTCCTGCTGTTCGTCATGCTCACGCTGCTGGGCCTGATGGGCTTCCGGGCGATGAAGATCCAGAACTTCCCCGACATCGACCTGCCCACGGTCAGCGTCACCGCCACCC
>CAZPZK010000441.1:0-2855 GCA_964591095.1 uncultured Moraxellaceae bacterium
CCGGCGCGGGGATTGTTCGGCATCAGCACCAGGTAGCGGCCGGCCAGCGAGATGAAGGTGGTCAGGGCGGCGCCCTTGTTGCCGCGTTCTTCCTTTTCCACCTGGAGGATGATTTCCTGACCTTCCTGGATGGCCTCGCGGATGGTGACGCGGCCGACATCGCGGGGATTCTTGTTGAAGTATTCGCGGGCGATTTCCTTCAGCGGCAGGAAGCCGTGGCGGTCCGCGCCGAAATCGACAAAAGCAGCTTCCAGACTGGGTTCTACCCGGGTGACGCGGCCCTTGTAGATATTGGCTTTCTTCTGGACGCGGGCGTGGTGTTCAAGGTCAAAATCGTACAGACGTTGTCCGTCGACGAGGGCGACGCGGGTTTCTTCCGAGTGCGTCGCATTAATCAGCATGCGTTTCATTGTTACGTAGTCACCTTAAAGTGACACACGCGCAGGGGCGGGTTAACGAGCCGTTTCCGGCACTGGCCACAGACTTCTGATCCGGCCTGAATGACTTGTCAACTAAGACCGGTCTCTTTCTAAGAGTTCCGGCACAGGAAAACCGTGCAAGCGATTTTCCGAAAAATTCGTTTCCCGCAGCCCACGGCGATGTGCCGGTGGAATATTAAGCGGCCTTGGCCGCCACACTATCATTGTCACGGGCCTCGGGGATTCACGGTTCCCGCAGGAAAAGCCCGTACAAGCAATCAGTTTGCCTATATAATCCGCTCGCCATCAGTTACCGTTACCGCTTTGAGTTGCGGTCCGTATATCGGGTAACGCGAGGGGCCGGCAATTGCCGAATATATCAGACTCTTTCCGGAACGCACACATATTTTATGAATCTCCCCGATACTTCTTCCGCCGTCCGATTCATTACCGTCAAGGACGGCGAAGAGGGGCAACGCATTGATAATTTTTTGCTCACCGCGCTGAAAGGGGCGCCTAGAACGCTGGTTTACCGGATCCTTCGCAAGGGTGAAGTGCGGGTGAACAAGGGGCGCATCAAGGCGGATTACCGTATCCGGCCGGGTGATGTCATCCGCGTGCCGCCGATCCGATTGCCGGAGGCGCCCGTCGTTGCCGCTCCCAGCCCGCATCTGGCGCAGTTCCTGCGCGGCCGCATCCTGTATCACCAGGATGGCCTGATGGTGGTAGACAAGCCGGCGGGCCTGGCGGTGCATGGCGGCAGCAATTTACCCTTCGGCCTGATTGAGGCGATGCGGGTGCTGTTTCCAGAAAAGGATTTTCTGGAATTGGTGCATCGGATTGACCGCGATACCTCGGGGCTGCTGATGGTGGCGGAAAAGCGCAGCCTGTTGCGTGAACTGCACGAGCAACTGCGGCAGGGCCGGATGCGCAAGACCTATGTCGCCTTGTTGACCGGACAATTGAAGGGCGGACAGCTTAAAGTGACCGCGCCGCTGTTCAAGACGAACCTGCCGAACGGTGAGCGTATCGTGCGGGTAAACAACGAGGAAGGGAAACCCTCGGAAACCGTGTTTCGCGTGATTGAGCGCTTTGAACATGCCACGCTGGTCGAGGCCTCGCCGCTGACCGGCCGTACGCACCAGATCCGAGTACATGCCCAGTTCCTGGGACATCCCATTTTGGGAGATGATAAATACGGTCAGGACGAGGCGGGCAAGGCGGCGCGGGCCTGGAGCCTGAACCGTCTGTTCCTGCACGCGCGAGACCTGGCGCTGACCTTGCCGGGAAATACCGAGCCGTTGAAGTTGACCTGTCCGCTGGCCCCCGAACTGCAATCCGTGTTGGAGTATCTGCGCCGTGCCCACGCCTGAGTTGGTGATATTTGATTGGGATGGCACGCTGATGGACTCGGCGGCCCATATCGTTGACAGCTTGCAGGCTGCGGCGAGGGATCTCATGCAGCCGGTGCCCGCTTCAGAGGATTGCCGTCATATTATCGGGCTTGCGTTGCCGATTGCCATCAGGCAGTTGTTTCCCGAGGCGGATGACGAGGTGCGCGAACTGTTGCGTCAACGTTATGCCTGGCATTTTGTGGCCGGCAGCGAGGAGAAAAGCGGGCTTTTTCCTGGTGCTCTGGCCTTGCTGGAGCAACTTCTGAATGAAAACCGCTTGCTGGCCATCGCTACCGGAAAGACGCGGATCGGATTGGACCGGGTGCTGGCGCAGACCGGTTTGGCCGGATATTTCGTTATCACCCGCTGCGCGGATGAGAGTGCATCCAAGCCGGACCCCCTGATGCTGAGCCAGATTCTTGCCCATACCGGCAAGCGTGTGCGCGATGCCGTCATGATTGGCGATACTTCATACGATCTGGCGATGGCCAAGGCCCTCGGCATGCCCCGCATTGGGGTCAGCTATGGTGCTCATGCCGTGGAGCTGTTATTGCCGCATGAGCCCGATGTCATCGTGGATCATGTATCGGATCTGTACAGGAATCTGGTTTGATCTCTTGATTTTGCACGGTTGCGGCATTATCAACCCTAACAAACCCCATCGAACGAGCGAGAACCAACATGAGTGACTGGCCAGGTCCCGGCAATTCGGGCAAGGAATGGCAAATTCTGGAAAAGGCGGTAATGGCCTCCGTCGAGGAGCAGAAACGCGCCCGCCGCTGGGGGATATTTTTCAAGCTGTTGACCTTCCTTTATATCTTTGCCCTGTTGGCGATGATCCTGTCTCCCGGCAGCCATCATGGCGCCAAGACGGAAATGGGCAAGGAACATACCGCCGTGGTGGATGTCCGTGGTGAAATCGCGGATGGCGCCGATGCCAACGCCGAGGACATCATTGACGGTTTGCGCGATGCCTTCGAGGCCAAGAACAGCAAAGTAGTCGTGCTGCGCATCAACAGTCCGGGCGGCAGCCCGGTGCAGG
>CAZPZK010000442.1:0-2851 GCA_964591095.1 uncultured Moraxellaceae bacterium
GCAGGAAATACGCCAGCAGCATGCCGGCCATGGAAACATTGCGAACGCTCTGGAAAATGCCTTTGATGGTCCGGGGAGGGATTTTTTTTCTTTTGGCGTAAAGTTCGAATTCTTCGTTGGGATTGACTTTGACAGGATTGGGAGAGCGGTCTTGCGTGGGAATTTTCTGACTCATTGCGCGTCACCTCGCATACGGGTGGGGGTACTGCCCGCAGTATATCATAACCTGCGGGCAGTAGAGGAAGAGTTACTTCCCTTGCGACAGCGAGTACACGTACGCCGCCAGCAAGTGAATCTTTTCCTCACCCAACTGGTCCTTCCAGGCCGGCATGTGACCATTGCGGCCCTTGGCGATGGTCTCGATGACCGCCTCCTTGTTGCCGCCGAACAGCCAGATGGTGTCGGTCAGGTTGGGAGCACCCAGGGCGACATTGCCGCGACCTTCAGCGCCGTGACATCCGGCACAGACGGCAAAGTGCGCGGCGCCGGCTTCAGCCTGCTTCTGCTCGGCATCGGACAGCTTGCGGCCGGACAAGCCCAGCACGTACGCGGCAACTTCCTCGACGCCCTTGGCGCCCAGGGTAGCTTCCCAGGCGGGCATCTTGGTGCCGCCTTGCACGGACAGGCGACCGTTGGTCAGCGTTTCCACGATCTGCGCGGGTTCGCCGCCATACAGCCAGTCGGTATCCGCCAGATTGGGGAAGCCGCGTGAACCGTGGGCGTCAGCGCCGTGGCAGACCGCGCAGTTGTCCGCGAACAGACGACCGGCAATCTTCATGGCGGCGGCGTCCTTGGCCAGCACGGGGATTTCCACCTTGGCATAAGCCTGGAACTTCGGCAGGTACTTGGCGTCATAGGCCGCCTTGTCCTTGTCGTGTTCGTTGTGCGAAGTCCAGCCCAGGAAGCCCTTGTAGGCGCCCATGCCGGGATACGCGGCCAGGTAGAAAACGGCAAAGACGATCGTCAGCCAGAAGGTGATCAACCACCAGCGGGGCAGGGGATTGTCATATTCCTTGATGCCGTCGTATTCGTGGCCCGTCGTGCCGTCTTCGTCCTTGTGGTGCAGTTCGATCGTGCGGGTCCAGGTGATCAGCCACGCGCAGCCAATGATGACCGCCAGTGACAGTACGATAATGTACAAACTCCAGAATGCGCTCATTCTGATTTATCTCCCGATTGGTGTCGGTTTTGATAGACGGGGTCTGTATCCAGAACCAGGCGCGCGTCCTGCTCGAAACGTTGTTTGTTGGTGGGGGTATAAGCCCACCAGCAAATCAGGCCGAACGCGAACATGGCGGAAAACAGGCCAAACATGTACAGCAGGACGGTACCGTTCATCGTCTTATCTCCGTGCTTTGACCGCCAGGCCCAGTTGCTGCAGGTAAGCGATCAGGGCTTCCATTTCGGTCTTGCCCTGAACGGCCGCCTTGGCGCCCTGGATATCGGCATCGGTATACGGCACGCCGAAGTGATCCCGGAACAGCGCCAGCTTCTTGCCGGTCAGTTCGCCGTCAAGCTTGTTTTCCATCAGCCAAGGGAAAGCGGGCATGTTGGATTCGGGCACGACGTCGCGGGGATTGATCAGGTGCACGCGGTGCCAGTCATCCGAATACTTGGCGCCGATGCGGGCCAGATCGGGACCGGTACGCTTGGAACCCCACAGGAACGGGTGGTCCCATACCGATTCCTGCGCCATGGAGTAGTGACCATAGCGTTCGGTTTCGGCGCGCAGCGGGCGGATCATCTGGGTATGGCAGACGTGGCAGCCTTCCCGGATGTAGACGTCCCGGCCTTCCATTTCCAGTGCCGTCCACGGCTTCATGTTGGGCAGAGGTTCGCGCAGTTCCTTCTGGAAGAAGAGGGGCACGATTTCCACCAGGGTTGCAAAGCTGATCGAGACGCAGATCAGCACAATCAAGAGGCCGAGGTTTTTCTCGACTAACTCATGGGATTTACCAGCCATGGGAATCTCCTCTGCTTACAGGGTGTCGGAACCAACGGGCTTCTTGTTCGAAACGGTCATGGCAACGTTGTAGGCCATCACCAGCATGCCGGTGAGGAACATGGCGCCGCCGATGACACGGCCCGTCCAGTACGGATAGCTGGCGGACACGGCTTCGATGAAGCTGTAGGTCAGGGAGCCGTCGTCGTTCACCGCGCGCCACATCAGGCCCTGCATGATGCCGGAAACCCACATGGACGCGATGTAGAACACCGTGCCGATGGTGGCCAGCCAGAAGTGCAGGTTGATCAGGCTGATGCTGTACATGCGCTGACGATCGAAAATGCGCGGGATCAGCACATACAGCGAGGCGATGGAGATCATGGCAACCCAGCCCAGCGCGCCGGAGTGCACGTGGCCGACGGTCCAGTCGGTGTAGTGCGACAGGGCGTTCACCGTCTTGATCGACATCATCGGGCCTTCGAAGGTCGACATGCCATAGAACGACAGCGCGACAATCATGAAGCGGATGATCGGATCGGTGCGCAGCTTGTCCCAGCTGCCCGACAGGGTCATGATGCCGTTGATCATGCCGCCCCAGCTGGGAGCAAACAGGATCAGCGAGAAGATCATGGCCAGGGACTGGGTCCAGTCCGGCAGGGCGGAGTAGTGCAGATGGTGACCGCCGGCCCACATGTAGACCGAGATCAGCGCCCAGAAGTGCACGATCGACAGGCGGTAGGAGTACACCGGACGACCGACCTGAACGGGAATGAAGTAATACATCATGCCCAGGAAGGCGGCGGTCAGGAAGAAACCGACGGCATTGTGACCATACCACCACTGGATCATCGCATCCTGCACGCCGCCATACATGGAGTATGACTTGGTAAGGGTCAGCGGGATGGC
>CAZPZK010000443.1:0-2849 GCA_964591095.1 uncultured Moraxellaceae bacterium
GACCAATGGCTGTAAAAGAAAAACGGGGTGATCAGCGCGGATAAGGTCAACTGTGCCATGCAAGCTAATTGCAAGCGGCGAATGTGGGTAATCGTCATCATGCTCCTTGAAGGGGTTTTGGTGTGCGGCGATCGCCAACAAAGGCATCCATGGATCGAATATAGCATAAAAACTGAGGCCTCGAACGGATGACGGCACCCATGCGTCAGGGCGCGGCAAGTCATCAGGAGGTCAGGGTATGCAAGCTGTTATTTATTCCAATATTCTATTCAATTAATAAAAAATATAAAATTGTGTTATGTGTTGTCCGGCCATAAAATCCCCATAACACCCGGCACCGCAAGGGGAAAACCGCCATGACCGCCAAAACGCTCTACGATAAATTATGGGATGACCACCTCGTCAAGCAACGCGACGATGGCTCCTGCCTCATCTACATCGACCGCCAGTTGCTGCACGAAGTGACCAGCCCGCAAGCCTTTGAGGGCCTTAAACTGGCCGGCCGCCAACCGTGGCGGCTCGATGCCAACATCGCCACGCCTGACCACAACGTGCCCACCGATACCGAAGAGCGCACGCACGGCATCGCCGGCATCAAGGACGAAACCTCGCGTATCCAGGTGCAGACGCTGGATGACAACTGCAAGGAATTCGGCGTGGTCGAATTCGACATCTTTGATGAACGTCAGGGCATCGTCCACGTTGTCGGCCCGGAGCAGGGCCTCACCCTACCGGGCATGACCGTGGTCTGCGGCGACTCACACACCGCCACGCACGGCGCGTTCGCCTGCCTCGCGCATGGCATCGGCACCAGCGAAGTGGAACATGTGCTGGCCACCCAATGCCTCGTGCAGAAGAAGTCGAAGAACATGCTGGTCCGCGTCAACGGCCAACTGGGCGCGGGCGTCACCGCTAAGGACGTGGTGCTGGCCATCATTGGCAAGATCGGCACGGCGGGCGGCACCGGTTATGCCATCGAATTCGGCGGACAAGTCTTCCGCGACATGAGCATGGAAGGCCGCATGACCGTCTGCAACATGGCCATCGAGGCCGGGGCGCGCGTCGGCATGGTGGCGGTGGACGAAAAGACCATCGAGTACTTCCGTGGCAAGCCCTTCGCGCCCAAGGCGGACCAGTGGGACGCCGCGGTGGCCTACTGGCAGACGCTCGTCTCTGACGAAGGCGCGCATTTCGATGCCGTGATCGACATGGATGGCGCCGCCATCGAGCCGCAAGTCTCATGGGGCACTTCGCCGGAAATGGTGCTGCCCGTGACAGCGACGCTGCCCGCGCTGGCCACCGCCGCCGACGCCGTGCAGCGCAATTCCTGGGAGCGCGCCTACCAGTACATGGGCCTGACCCCGGAAGCACCGATCACCGCGATCAAGCTTGACCGTGTGTTCATCGGCTCCTGCACCAACTCGCGCATTGAAGACCTGCGCGCCGCCGCCGCCGTGATCAAGGGCCGTTCAGTTGCCGCCTCGGTCAAGCAGGCGATGGTGGTGCCGGGCTCCGGCTTGGTGAAGAAACAGGCCGAGGCGGAAGGGCTGGACAAGATTTTTGTCGCCGCCGGATTCCAGTGGCGCGAACCGGGTTGCTCAATGTGCCTGGCCATGAACGCCGACAAGCTGATGTCCGGCGAGCATTGCGCCTCCACGTCCAACCGCAACTTCGAGGGACGTCAGGGCAACGGCGGCCGCACCCACCTGGTCAGTCCGGCCATGGCGGCGGCGGCGGCGATTGCCGGCCACTTTGTTGACGTTCGTCATTTCTGACAGGAGCACGACCATGCAAGCATTTACCGTTGTCACCGGCTTGGCGGCTCCGCTGGATCGCGCCAACGTCGACACCGACCAGATCATTCCCAAGCAATTCCTGAAGTCGATCAAGCGCACCGGTTTCGGCGTCAACCTCTTTGACGAGTGGCGCTACCTGGACGAAGGCTATCCCGGTCAGGACTGCTCCCAGCGTCCGCTGAACACGGCATTCGTGCTCAACCAGCCGCGCTATCAGGGCGCGAAGGTGTTGCTGGCCCGCCAGAACTTCGGTTGCGGTTCCAGCCGTGAGCACGCGCCGTGGGCGTTGGATGAATACGGCTTCCGCGCCGTCATCGCCTCCAGCTTTGCCGACATCTTCTTCAACAACTGTTTCAAGAACGGTCTGTTGCCGGTGATCCTGCCGGAAGAACAGGTCGATATCCTGTTCAAGGAGTGCGAGGCGACCGAAGGCTACCAGCTCTCCGTTGATCTGGAGAAATTGCAGGTGATCCGTCCGAACGGCGAAACTTTCAGCTTCAGCGTCGACAACTTCCGTCGTCATTGCCTGCTGAACGGCCTGGATGATATTGGGTTAACCTTGCAGGCTGCCGAAGATATACGCGCTTTTGAGGCCCAGGCCCGTCTGGCGCGTCCCTGGGTGTTCAATGCCTTGCGTTAAGGCCGCTCGGGATTGCCTTACTGTTTGGGAGTAACGTCATGAAGAAGCTTTCACGTCTGATCACGCTCAGTGCGCTGCTCATGTCTGGTCAGGCGCTGGCGCTGGATAACGCGGGCGCCCGCATTACCGACAAGCATGTAGGGCAGTATATCTGTCTCAATGGCACCTTGCCGGACCAGGGCAACGCGCCCGTGATGGTGGTGGCGTTGCTGGCCGAAGTGGCCGGGCAGCGCTTCAGGATCATGGTCAATGACCTGGTGAGCGACCAGAAGCTGGGTAAGGGCGGCGTGGCGCTGGGCGATTATGTCTATCGTCGCGGCGAGATCCGCTGGGTCAATCGGGATGGCTGGGTTCCCTGCAGCCGCTAATTAGCTTGAATAAACAACGTGCGTGTTGCGCACGCCTTGGAATAG
>CAZPZK010000444.1:0-2847 GCA_964591095.1 uncultured Moraxellaceae bacterium
CCCGCGATCCCCATGCGCCAGTTTTTTTTGTTCATCGTGCTCATGATTGCACCTCATTTACCGCAAAAGGTTGGGCGTATCCGTTTGTTGGCAGCGGCGGTCGCTGGCTTATTCCAGCGGCACGCCGTAGGTCATCTGGTTCATGGTGGTACTGAATACCGCGCCTTTTTCCGTGAGACAGTCTGTGACGGAGGTCAAGGCGCGCGCCGTGGCCAGTTCGGGGTTATCCGCCCTCATGCTGTCGCCGTCATCATTGATCTTGGCGAGGCAGGTATTGATGTCGCCCTTGCTGGCTGAGCCAAACGAGGGCATGACCGCCGTCGAATAAATGATGAACTTGTGCGGCTTGACGTTGGCAATGGCGCTGGCGTCGGAGCCGAAAACAATCTCGTTGTTGTCCACCGGCTTGAGTGTCACTTGAACCGCGACCACATCCCGACCGCTCAGGAGATGATTGCTGTTGGTGACATCGCAATTGCCGCTGGTGAGCCTGACCGCCAGCTTGGGCGTGACACAAAAATTGAACTCGGTGATGGTTCCCATGCCCGCCACCGTCACCGGAATATCACGGACATCCACCGCCGCCAGCGCCGCCAGCGGGCCGGCGCCGATATCCGCCTTGCCCTTGAAGGCCGCGCTTTCCACGGTGTTGGCAAACTCGACCATGCCGACATCCGACGCCTGGAACAGCAGGTTGCTGACCTGGCTGTTGGTGGCCAGGGTCAGGCTGGACATGCCCATCCGCATGGCGGTGAGCCCCAGCAGGGTGATCATGACCATGATGATCATGACCGTCACCAGCGTTGCTCCGCGCTGTTTGTTCGGGGACCAGGCCCGTTTGTTAGGTAAGGCGCTGTGCATGATATTCACCTAGAGCAGATTGCGTAACGTCACCGTGTTGGCGTACATCCGGCGCACACGGTTATCCGTCGGGATATCGGTTGATGACAGGGTCTTGTCCAGCACCGTGAAGGACGGCGAGGTTCCCAGCAGGTTGCCGGCCTTGTCAACGGAACTGACCAGCATGCCGAGCTTGATCGCCGACACCGGCGGGCGCTTCTTGGCCAGGGCGGCGTAGGCAGAGATGGTCATGTACTGCTGGGGCACGTTGTTGAGGCCGGCGGCCGTATTGGCCACGCCCAGCAGCACCTGGAAATTGTCCACCGAGGACAGCACCACCACGCCTCCGGTATTGGTCGTGGAGAAGTTCACCAACGGCGCATCGGCGGCGCCGGTATGGTAGCCGCCCTCGCAGGCCAGGGCCGATCCGGTGCCCGCCACGGTATCCGCCCGCAGGAAGAAACGGGCCAGGACAAAACTGGCCGCCGGAACCGCCGTGCCCTCGCAGTCCATGGTGGCGATCGGGGTATAGTACTGGATCAGCAGGCTGTCACTGGCGCCCACCCCCCCCTGCTTGCCGGAGCTCGGTGCCGCCAGGGCCGCGTTGTCATTGGCGGAAATGACGGTGCCGAGTCCGCCGGTGCCGGTCGGCAGGTCATCCGTGCCGACCACCACCGTGGACCAGACATTCTCGGTGCCGACCGTGGTGGTATTGGTGATGGCCACGGTCGTGTTGCCCGGCGGGACATAATTGCCCTGCCGAATCTGCCGCGCCATGAAGTCCAGCGCAAAGCGGCCGTTCTCGCTGACATCGCCCAGACCGCGCTGCAGCATGAAATTGACCTGGTTGGTGACAAACAGTTGCACCGCCGCCAGCGACACCAGCAGCCCGATGGACAACGCGATCAGCAATTCAAGCACGGAGAAACCGCGCATCCGGGAATTCGGGTTCATTGGTAGACCTCCATGATGACGCAGTCCGCCGCGAGCGAGGCATAAGAGCCCGTGGAAGTGCCGCAGGCATTGGTGGAGCCGTCATTCTTGGTGCTGGTGTCATTCCAGGCGACATAGATGCACATATAGGGCGTTCCGCCGCACTGGCGCATGGCCACGTCGCCGTTAGGCAGGGTTGCCGCCGCCAGCTGCTTGGTCACCCGGATGTCATAACTCACCATCTCGGCCGGGGTACACGTGGCCGCCAGGCACTCCTTGGCCGGCAGCACGCTCCAATCAGCCGCGCGGTAAGCCGCGGCCTGACCGTAGTTCACCCGGACGCGCTCGGCCAGTTCCTGGGCAATGGCCATGCCCTGGGTCCGGTAGACCGCCGTATTGGTGGTGGAGACAGCCTTCACCTGCAGGGCGGCAAAACCGATCACGGCGACAGCCAGCAACAACAGCGAGACCAGGACTTCAATCAGGCCGACGCCCCGCTGATTTTGCTTACCTGAATAATGCACGGACATATCCACCTCGCTTAGGTACAGTCGCTCGAACTGCTGTGCTTCTTGACCACAACCCGGCCAAACTGGCTGATCAGGACACTGCGGCCGATTTCGCCCGACACCTTGCTGTCACAGATCTTGAATTCAAAACTGGTGGCCGTGCCGTCCGTCTTGGTGACGAGGCCGCTGGCGGCGACAAACACGATATCGGTCACGGCGGGATTGCTGACAATGGTCAGGGACGTCGGGATCGCCTGGTTGCGCATGATGGTTTCAGTGCGCGCCTTGTTCTCGATCTTCCAGCCGCCGCTGCCCCACGGGTCGGTCGAGTCGGTCCCCAAGGCGATCAGGTCCAGGTTACGCCGCTGCATCAACGCCTCGCTGCGGACCCGCTTCAGGTCGGAGGCAAGCACATTGGCCGCGGAAGCGATCTTGTTATCGGCCTGCATGTTCTGGAAACGGTGAACAGCGATGGCGAGAACGACGGTCATGATTACGACCACGACCATCATTTCCATCATTGTGTAACCCTGACTTGTACGCATTGGACTACCCTTATTTCAAT
>CAZPZK010000445.1:0-1777 GCA_964591095.1 uncultured Moraxellaceae bacterium
CTCCGGCGCTGGCGGCGGGCAACTGCGTGGTGCTGAAGCCCGCCGAGCAGACCCCCGCCTCGATCCTGGTGCTGATGGAACTGATCAACGACCTGCTGCCGCCGGGCGTGGTCAACGTCGTCAACGGCCTGGGCGAGGAAGCCGGACAGGCGCTGGCCACCAGCAAGCGCATCGCCAAGATCGCCTTCACCGGCTCCACCGCCGTGGGCCAGCACATCCTGCGCTGTGCCGCCGACAGCCTGATCCCGAGCACCGTCGAGCTGGGCGGCAAGTCGCCCAATATCTACTTCGCCGACGTGATGCAGCACGAGGACGACTACCTCGGCAAGTGCGTGGAAGGCATGACGCTGGCCTTCTTCAACCAGGGCGAAGTCTGCACCTGCCCGTCGCGGGCGCTGATCCAGGAAAGCATCTACGACGACTTCATCGGGCTGGTGGTGGAACGGTCTTCCCGCATTATTCGCGGCAATCCGCTGGACACGACGACGCAGGTGGGCGCGCAGGCCTCCGCCGAACAGTTCGACCGCATCATGAGCTACATCGCCGTCGGCAAGGCGGAAGGGGCGAAGGTGCTGCTGGGCGGCGATGTCGCCCAGGTTGGTAATGGCTTCGAAAAGGGCTTCTATGTGCAGCCGACGCTGCTGCTGGGCACCAACAACATGCGCGTCTTCCAGGAGGAAATCTTCGGACCGGTGGTGGGCGTCACCACCTTCAAGGACGAGGCCGAAGCGCTGGCCATCGCCAACGACACCGAGTTCGGCCTGGGCGCCGGGCTGTGGACCCGCGACATGAACCGCGCCTACCGCATGGGTCGCGCCATCCAGGCCGGACGGGTGTGGACCAACTGCTACCACGCCTACCCGGCGCATGCGGCCTTTGGCGGCTACAAGAAGTCCGGCATCGGCCGCGAAACGCACAAGCGGGCGCTGGAGCATTACCAGCAGACGAAGAATTTGCTGGTGAGTTACTCGACCAGTCCGTTGGGACTCTTTTAAGGAAGCGGGGAGGGGATCAACACCGTTTGTCCCCTCCCCATAGCCATTTTCCCGCCACCATGCCTACACTCCCCGGAAACCACAACAATAATCCTCTTCCCGAGGTCGTCATGCTGGATTCCGGACTGGCGTCGCGCGCCGCCTTCAACCGCCGTCGGCAAACCCCGGCGCAGCTGGTGGAAAACCGCACCATCTACGAGCGCCACGGCGCCGAACTCTCCATTTACGATACTTTTGCCCCTGCCGAGAAAGTGCGCCTGGATGCCGAGGAAGTACTGTATTGCGGCATGATCACCGGCAAGAAGGTGCTGCACGGCCAGCATCAGTTCCGGTCCGATTTCCTGCCGCATGAGGCCTTTGTGATGGGCGCGGGGGAAACGGTGGAAATCGACTTTCCCGAGGCGCGGCTGGACGCGCCGACCAGCTTTTGGCGGCCTGTTTCGTTTCTATTCTTTCTTTCGTTGCTTGTATTGGGACTTATTGCTGATGGTGCAAGTGGTTAAAGGTAGTTCAATAAGGCTTTGTCCTAGTTATACGGCCATGGGATGAGATAAAGGGACTGAGTGACTTAACTGCCTTATTGCCTTTTTGGCAGCTATTATCGTGGTATGTGGATGCGGAGTGTCTGGTCGCCCTGCGCGAGGCCACGACGGCGAGCTATCCGCTAGGAAACGACTGCTTCCGGGAGCGCATCACGAACGAACTCGGTCGCTCGATAGGTCAGGCCAGAAGAGGCCGGCCACTCAAAGGCGCCAGTGCTGGTTATAATGACTCCGAATCCT
>CAZPZK010000445.1:1787-2832 GCA_964591095.1 uncultured Moraxellaceae bacterium
ATTAAGACGTTTCTTTTATGAAACCAGATCGATTCAGTTAGCAATTCAGTGGGCCGAAAGGAATAGGTTTTGTTTTAGCCTGCTTGTTGCTGCTTTATTTGTACTGATTTCGTATGATGGCCGAGGAATCAGTGTGGTTGCTGGGGTAATTATATCAATTCCTATATCTTTTTATTTTTGCAAGTTAAATGACCTCAATAGAAATTATATTTCAATTCCTGCGCCTCCTTTCCATGTAAAAATTACATCGCCTGATGATGCAATGTTCTGGCGGCCAATAAGTTTTTTGTTTTTTCTGTTTTTAATGACTTTTGGGTTAATTGTTGATCACTTGAGATGATAAATGCCTGTTAAAGGATAAATGCAAAAAATGAGTCGGGGTGATTTAACTGCTCGATGTAATGGTTCTGGTGAGGGCAAAAGGATTTGCGATGCCAAGGAAGCCAAGGATGTATTTGCCGGGTATAACGGCGCATATGACGACGTCTCCCGGTCTATTGTTCGACAAAAAATAACAGGTTCAGGTTGGCGTGTGCCACGATGAGTGCTCCTGACAAGGCAGGAGTACCATGATGAATGCGGGAACATGCGTGCCGACATTGTTCAGGGCCCCGTTGCTGATGATGGCGCTATTGCTGGGTGCAACCAATGCCGCTGCGCTGACCCTGCATCCGCTTGGATATTTTGAGGCCTCGGGGCGGTTGGCGCTGGGGTCAGGCATGATGGCAGTAAGTTGTGATGCAAAGATCATCGGCGAAGCGGTCGCGGATGGCCGGATTCGGGTGGATTCCCTGCAGTTTTCAGGAGGCAATCCTGCCTGCCATCGTCTGAAGGCGGATAAATTGCCGTGGTTGGGCAGTGTGGTATCGGTTGACCGGCTGCAACTGGATGGCGTGACGGTGGTTATCAAGTCGCTGCTGTTTGGCGGCGTGTGCGGGCCCAAGAGCATTCATGCAACGATTGATGCGTCTGCTGCCGCGCTGCATTTTCCCAGGACGCCGCTGCCGCCGGATTGCCGACTGGAAGGCACGGTGAAGTTTACGCC
>CAZPZK010000446.1:0-2822 GCA_964591095.1 uncultured Moraxellaceae bacterium
TCGCCGGGGATCGGGATCAGCTCGGCGTTGGGCAGCAACGCCACCGAATGCTCGGCCAGATCTTCCACCGACTGGATGGCGGGATTGCGGGTGATGATGGCATCCCCGCCCTGGGTGTTGTCCACGATCATTACCGCGCGGCCATCCTGACCGGCATTGCGCAGGTTGGGTTGCTCCTGCGCCCAGAAATCGGAAGTCCGCCACGCGCATTGAGCGGTGCCAGCCTCGAAAATCGTCGACAGCGTCGGAATATCATCCTGAATCACGAACTCCACATACAGTCCCTTTTGGTCATAGATCGACCCTTTCTGGGTACTGAGACTGTTGCCATTGGCCACAATGGCCGGAGCATAGCCGTGGAAGCTGACCAGGCTGACGCGCAGGGGGTTGGCGGGCGTGCCCAGCGGGGCGCTGCTGTCCGCCTTGGCCAGTACCTGGCCGGCCACCGGACCGTCACCCTTGCCCTTGACCAGGTTCTTGACGCCCAGGTGCCAGGCGAGTGATGAAGCCGCCGCGATGATGGTTACCGCAATCAGTCCTTTCGCAAGGGGGGTGGCCTGTGCCATGTTGGTCCTCGTTTCTGCTTGATACCTGTATCAGGAAGCCTGGGTTGGCGACGACGCGCCAAACTGGGCGGGAATTTCCCGTAAGCGTTCTATTTCCAGATCGACGCGACGCGTCTCGCGGGCCGCGGTTTCACGGCTGGCGCGCAGGCCCGCCTCTAGGTCGCTGACCTGCTTGGCCGACTGGCTGATGTCTTCCTGCATCAATTGTTCCAGATCGGCGATTTTCTGGCGGATGATGGCTGCATTTTCTTCCTGGGAACGACGGGTGGCGTCGATATGCGCGGCCGTCTGCGCTTCCGCCTCACGGATGCGATCGGACAACGCCTGCTTGTAGCTGTCCAGGGTACGGATCTTGTGTCCGGCGTCGATCACCGGGTCGGTAATGGTCCAGGAGTCATCCGCGGCATCCATGGCCAGCACCGCCATCTTGCGGGTGGCGGCATCCATGCTGCGCAAACCATCCAGCAATTTGAGCAGGCGCTCGGCGGGATAGGGGGAGACCGGGACGCCGGCATCGGTGTAAATGGTCTCGAAACCGATACCTTCGGCAATCGGAGCGCCATCGTCGGCGACGGGCAGCGCAACCACTGGCGCCGGCTCCGGCATCAACGGCGCCTCGACGGCGCGGACGAAGGACTCCGGCTCGGCAGCGGGAGTCGGGGCTTCGCCATCCAGCCCGGCCATTTCCTCTTCGGACAACTCCACCAGCTTTGCCTTCGCCAGGAACTTCATCAGACCTTTCACCGGGTCGACTCCCCAATATTGTTATGAATATCCACAGTCGCCTGCGCCACATCCGGCGGACAGACCTTTTCAGGAACAGTAACGGGATGTTACCGGCAAATCAAGCAATGCGATCCCGGATAGCCACCGCAACCGTGACTCCGCGCCAATAACTGAACGCCTTGTCTTAAACTTGGCAAACATTTCAGGTATAAAGGGCGCTTTCCAACAGACCGAGCCGGATCCGACCCGTCATGTCCCTTGACCTTTATGCCATTGGCAACGCCCTGGTCGACAGCGAATACCTGGTCACCGATGAATTCCTGACCGGACAATCCATTGAAAAAGGCTGCATGACGCTGATCGACGGCGAGCGTCAGGCCGCCCTGCTGGCGGCGCTAAACCGTGACTTCCGCTGCGCCAAGCGCGCCTCGGGAGGCTCGGCGGCCAACAGCGTCATTGCCTTCAGCGCTTTTGGCGGCTCCGCGTTTTACGCCTGCAAGGTATCGGACGATGACAACGGCGCGTTCTACCTGCACGATCTCAAGACCGCCGGGGTTGGCGCGCCGGCCCATGCCCGCGTCCCCGGCGGCGTCACCGGCACCTGCGTCGTCATGGTGACGGCGGACGCCGAGCGCACCATGAACACGCATCTGGGCATCACCGCCGAGATGAGCGCCACGGAACTGGACCTGGCCATGCTGGAGCAGGCGCGATACCTTTATATAGAAGGCTATCTATCCACCTCGGACAGCGCGCGCCACGCCGTGCAAACCGCGCGCGCCATCGCCACGGCGCGGGGCATCCGCACCGCCCTCACCTTCTCCGATCCGGCCATGGTCCACTATGCGCGCTCCGGCTTGCAGGACATGCTGGGCGACGGCGTCGACATCCTGTTCTGCAATGACACCGAGGCCCGGCTGTGGGCGGGCGCCGACTCCCTGGATGAGGCGGTGGACGGGCTGCATCGGCACAGTCCGCTGGTGGTCGTCACTTGTGGCGCCGATGGCGCCCTGATCAGCGATCGCGGGCAGCGGACACGCATTGAGGCCGTGCCCGTGGAGGCCGTCGACACCAACGGCGCGGGAGATGCCTTTGCCGGTGCGTTCCTCTTCGGCCTCAGCCGCGAGTGGAGCCTGGAGGCTTGCGGCCGGCTGGCCGCCCGAACCGCCTCGCGTGTTGTCAGCCGCTTCGGCCCCCGTCTGACGCAGTCGGAATACCTTGCGCTGTTGCAAGACCGGGAATCCTGACTCCATGCACCGGCTTTGCACGCTGAGCGATATTCCTGACCACGATGCCCGCGGCTTCCGCACGCCCGAGGGTGATATCGTCGTCGTACGTCGCGGTGTCGAGGTCCATGCCTATCGCAATCGTTGCCCCCATATCGGCATCTGCCTGAATTTCCAGCCGGATGTCTTCATGGACCTGACGCAGCGCTACCTGCAATGCGCCAATCACGGCGCGCTGTTCCGGGTGGATGATGGTTTTTGCCTGCGCGGCCCCTGCAGCGGCCAATCACTCGGCAAGGTCGCC
>CAZPZK010000447.1:0-2818 GCA_964591095.1 uncultured Moraxellaceae bacterium
GTCTTATCCCCGTCCACGCGTCAAGCGGGCAATAATAACGAAGCTACCCCGAATATTTCATAAAAGAGGGCGAATCTCGTCTAACCAATTGATAAAATTGGAGTTACGCCAATAACGCTTCGTAAAGAAGCTAGCCGAGACCGCCCTTGGTTAATTCTACCCCGACACAACTGCGTTTTCCCACCATTGCCGGTTTTTCCGTGCGTGCTGACTTCAACGGAGGAGCCATATCCTCCGATTTTGGCGCGTTGCTGCTGCATGGCATCGACCGGCAGACCGGCCTGATTGCCCGGATGGCTTCTGCTGTCCGTGACCGTCGGCACCCGTCTTACATCGACCACACCCTGAGCGACCTGCTCCGCCAGCGTGTCTTCCAGATGGCTTGCGGCTATACCGACGGCAACGATGCCAATACCCTGCGCCGGGACCCCTTGTTCAAGCTGGCGGTGGGCCGCGTCCCGCTGGATGAGGGCAACGACCTGGCCTCCGGTCCAACCTTTTCGCGACTGGAGAACAGCCTGCGTCGTCAGGATATCTACCGGCTGGCCAACAGTTTTGTCGAGGCGTTTATCGCGAGCTACGCCAAACCGCCCCAAATGATCGTGCTGGACATGGACCACTCCGAAGACATCACCCACGGCCAGCAGGAGTTGGCTTTCTACAACCATCATTACAGGCATCATTGCTACCTGCCGCTGTTCCTCTTCGAGGGGCTTTCCGGCAAGCTGGTCACAGCCGTCCTGCGCCCCGGCAAGCGCCCCACTGGCCGTGAGAACGCCGCGATCATCGGGCGGGTGCTGCACCTCATCCGCCGCCATTGGCCGGACACCCATATCCTGCTGCGGGGCGACGGGCACTTCGCCAATCCGGAACTGATGGCGCTGCGTGAGAGCGACCCGCACCTGGACTATCTCTTCGGCCTTGCCGGCAACCGGGTGCTGTCGCCCAAGGCGCAACCGTTGCTGGCGGAGGCGCGGGCCCTGCACCGGCAGCGTACGGCCGACGCCCGGCGTGTCGGGCAGGCTGCGCCCGAGGCCACCCGCTTGTACGACGACCTCGACTACCGGGCCGCCACCTGGCCAACGGGTTGCCGCGTGGTGCTGAAGGCCGAGGTCATGGCGCTGGGCGACAACCCCCGCTATGTGGTGACTTCCCTGACGGAACCGGCGCCTGAATCACTCTACCGGGATTTGTACTGCGCCCGGGGGCAGGATGAGAACTTCATCAAGGCGGTGAAGAACGATCTGGCTTCCGACCGGACATCCGCCCACACCTTCCTGGCCAACCATCTGCGCCTGTTCTATGCCTGCGCGGCGTACACCCTGATCCACAGCCTGCGCGACAACACACTGATCCATACCGGCCTGGCGAAGGCACAGCCGATGTCGATCATCCTGAAGCTGTTCAAGCTGGCGGTGCGGGTGGTTCAGTACAAGGACCGGATCAGGCTCTCGCTGTCGGCCAATTGCCCGGTGACGGATCTGCTGCAGCGGGTCACGGAAATCCTGTATTGCATTCCGCCGCCTCCGGCCCCGGCCTGACGTCGCCCTGAAAACAGAAAATCCGATGTGCCGGAGGCCGACACACACCCATTGTTGAGCGAAAAAGGGGTTTTGGATTGTTTTGGATCGGAAAGTGCCTGAAATCCCGGTCATGTCACGTCGCAACATCAGGGGCTGATCGGAAAATGACAGCGCGTCGGCGGCCGGAGGGGCAAAATCACCTCGGACTGCGATTGCCATGAAGGTTTATGAAATATTCGGGATAGCACATCAAGGCGCTCACGCGGTCTATATCGACCGCTTGAATCCATACCATGTTGGCCGGGTTGTAACCTGCTTTCATCAGCACTTTGACGGATGCCAGCAGCATGCTGCCTGCACCGCAGGCAGGTTCGCTGACCGTGACAAACGCTTTCCTTTCCAGCGTTTTCATGACTTCCGTCATGGTCATCCTGGCCATCATTTCCGCGAGTTCGGGCGGGGTGAAAAACTGCCCTTTCCGATCTTCGCTGAAACCCAGCGCCATGAACAATTGGCCGAAATGGTCATACGGTTCGCCTTCGGAAATCTCCACGAAAATCGCCAGCAGCTTGGGAAACAGGAGTTGATCCTCCCGCGTGTACCCCTTGATGCACCGGAGGTATTCCGCTTCCAGCGCTTCATCCTTGCGTACCGCATTGTGCAGCGAGATAGCCGCCATCGTCACAAAGTCGGTGAAGACGGTGTAGCGATGCTTGTTTGGTGCTATGCCGTTAAAAACATCCAAGAAATCCTTATGGATTGTTGCCATACATACGCTCCAAAGCGTGTAGAGCTGGGGCAACCCAGCGACTACACGCGGGTTGTCAGTTCGTACAGGCTTATCGAGTTGATATGCCCCTCCATTTCTCCCGGTGACGTGTCACCAGGAGAAAACAAGGGCAGCACGGGGGAGCGCGGCAGGGGGGAAGCTGTTATATGGATTTCAGGCAAGAAGTCAAAGATCGTGGCTGTATGTTGTAATATGTTGTATAATGCTACATATTACAACATACAAAGAGGATGCGGCCGTGGCGATTACCAAAGAGCAAATTTTTGCCGTTGCTGATGAGCTTGATGCGGCAGGGCATGCGCCCACGTTGGCCGCTGTTCGCAAGGCGGTTGGGGGTGGTAGCTTCACCACGATCTCGGAGGCAATGAGTGAGTGGAAGTCCCGGCGAATGGAGCAGGCAGCCCCTTCACGAGAACCCGTCCCGGAGGCTCTGAAAGAGAAGCTCACCGACCTTGGTTTTGAAATATGGCAATTGGCGACACATGCCGCCCACGGACGGTTGCAG
>CAZPZK010000448.1:0-2809 GCA_964591095.1 uncultured Moraxellaceae bacterium
ATATTTTCCCGGACAGACAAAGGTGCAAAGCCCCAGGTCTTCCTCATCCAGTTCCAGACAGCCCAAGGCCTGGGCGGTATCGGTATCACCCACCAGCAGGTAACGCAGCAACTGCGTCGGCAGGATGTCAAGCGGCATGATTTCTTCGTACACGCCTACCGGCACCATGGCGCGCGGACTGCCATTGGTGCTGGTCGTCATTGGGAAGGATTTTTTCAGCCACTTGCCGATGTAGATACCCAGCTTCGAGAAACGCCCGGCGCCCGGCTTGAGATAATGGATGAACTCCCGCTCCGTGCCTTCCGGCAACACCGAGACCTGCAAATGATAGCGTCCCAGCCAGGCCTCGACGCCGTGGGCGGTGCGGCCGGACAGGACGGAACCCGACACCAGACGGTTGTTGCTGCCATTAAGCTCGCCGGTCGTCAGGTCCTGCAGGGAAGCCCCCAGCGGAATACGGACCAGACGTGGCTGCTTGACGGACGGACCCGCCAGCGCAATGACGCGGCTGCTGTCGAGACGGCCGGTGGAAAAAAGCTTGCCGATGGCGATGACATCCTGATAGCCCAGATGCCAGACCTGCTTGGCCGCCGACACCGGCTCCAGGAAATGGATATGGGTGCCGACAAGACCGGCGGGATGCGGCCCGCTGAATTCGTGGGCATTGAAGGCGCCGGTGCCGAACTGTGCCTGTGCGTCACGGCAGACATAAATCTTGGGCGCCAACCGGGCGACCAGCGACAAGCCGTCCTCAAACGCCTGTTGCTCGGCCTGGATGATTGGCGCGGGATCGGCGGACAGCGGATTGGTATCGATGGCCGTGACAAAGACGGCATGCGGGGTCTGATCGGGATTGGCAATCTTGCTGAACGGCCGGGCGCGAATGGCGGTCCACAGCCCGGATTGCAACAATTGCTCAATGGCGGAATCACGATCCATGTTCTGGATCTGCGCCCGGTTATAGCTGCGGAATTCAACCGCTTCGTCGGAGCCGGCCTCGATATCAATGACCAGGGACTGGAACACCCGGCGCGCGCCGCGATTGATGGCGCGAACCCGCCCGGTGACAGGCGCCGTAAACAGCACACGGGGGTTTTTCTTGTCGGCAAACAAGGGCTGGCCCTTGATGACGCGATCCCCTTCGGCGACTTTCATGGTGGGCATCATGCCATGATAGTCAGCGCCAACGAGGGCAACCGAACGGATTGAAGAAACTACACTGATCTGCTGGGAAGGGACTCCGGAAATCGGGATATCCAGACCTCGTTTTATCTTGACCATCGTACAGCACCCAAGCACCCAAAGGGCGGGAAAGAACAGGGCCGGCGGCGATTGCCGACGGCTGCCCGGAAAAAAGCTGATTATAGGCAGGATTCAGGAACTTGCTCCACTTCGCGCGATTATTTCTGTCGAATTCATCCCGTTCCGCGCACGGTTCGCGCAAACATGACCGCCGCAATAAGGCAGACAGCGGCTGCAGCTGTAAACACATTTGCCGCCCCCACCTTAAGCCAGAGCGCCCCTGCCAACCACGACCCCACCGCCACCCCCAGGCCCCACAAGGCGCTGTAGACCGCTTGCCCCTGCCCCTGCTGCCCGGAACTGAACTCCCGGAAAACCAACTGCATGGCCGCCGCGTGAAAGACCGCAAAACTGAATGCATGCAGCACCTGCACCAGCCAAATCAGTACTGGCGTCTCCACTCCCCAGCCGATAACCAGCCAACGCAAGGCCGACAATAGGAGGCAAACCCGCACCAACGACACTTCCCGAAAGCGGCTCAGCAACCAGTGCGTACGGGTAAACGCCAGCACTTCGGCCAGTACGCCCAGCGACCACAGCAGACCGATATCCGTGCGGCTATACCCGTTTTGCTCCAGATACAGGCTGAAAAAGCTGTAATAAGGCGCGTGCGAAAGTTGCAGGAGAAAATGGGCGGCGAAGAATCCCGCGACATAGGGTTTCTTCAAGGTCTGCAGAAAGGGTTCGCGACGGTGCGACCGCCCCAAGGCCGGGGGATGCGGCACCGCCAGGCTGAAGGCGGCGGCGGTCACCGCGCAGGCCAAGAGCATCAGCGGCAGGTGATGCACGGCAATCAGGTCAAAGAGATAACCGAATCCCGCCACGGTGGCGATAAAGCCGAGGGAACCCCACAAGCGGATATTGCCATAACGGGCGCGATCACTGCCCAGATGCGCAATGGTCACCGCCTCGAATTGCGCGAGTATGGCATTCTGGAAAAAGCTGTAGGCGAAGAGCACGGCCGCCATCAACCAGAAATGATTGCCGACAAAAAAGATACCGGCCCAGAACACACAAAGCATGACCGCGCCAAAGCGTACCAGCTCTATGCGCTTGCCGGTGCTATCCGCCAGCCATCCCCAGAAATTGGGCGCAAAGATCCGCGTCAGCATCCCGATCGCGGTCAACTGGCCGATGGCCGCCGCTGAAAAGCCCAGATCATCCAGGTACAGGCTCCAGTACGGCATATAGCCGCCCAGCACGGCAAAATAGAAAAAATAGAACAGGGAGAGTCGCCAGTAAGGCAAGGAAACCGCATTCATCGGGCATGTATCCGGGTGGCATCCCCGACGCACAGGCGGCATTCGGGCTTGATCCTATCGTAACCAATCGCGCGACGGCTGCGAAGCGGAAGGCATTCCCAAGCCGGGCCAAACGGGTTCATAATCAATAAAAAGAGGGGAAAGCTTGATGACCGCGAACGACTTGCAGGACTCACCGGATCTTAGATCTTATCTGACCTTCATGGTGGATCATAAGGCCTCCGACCTGTTCCTGACCGTGGGCG
>CAZPZK010000449.1:0-2796 GCA_964591095.1 uncultured Moraxellaceae bacterium
TTGCAGAGCAACGCCGAATGCATTGCCATCCAAAAGGCTATCGAATGCCCCTTCAAAGCACTGACCGCAAACAAAAGCCTGAAGACTGACAATCCACAGCTTTTTTCGGAACGTCATGTGGTCCCCTATTTCTTTTTCGATTTGGCAATGTCTTCGCGCAGGTTGTTGAACGATTCCAACTGCTTTTGCAACAGCTCGTGCGTCTGCTCGGCACCAACCTTGTAATCGCCCCGCAGCCCGTCAATTCCCTCTTTCTGTTCCTAGACGGCTTTCTTCTGCGACTCCAGAGAATCGGCCTGCCCCTCGAAGCTGGCAGCAACGCTCGTCAGGGCCTCGGCGAGCTTCTGGTTGGTCGATGTGTTCGATCGAACGCCCTCGCGGTAGTCGTCGATGAGCTTGTTGAACGTCCACAGCAGAGCGCCGGCGACGGCAATCGGAAACCCAAGCTTCTGCACAACGCGGATGCCGACGTCGATCTTGGCGATGCCTGTCGTTTCGTCGGCTGGTTCTGGATCTGGCATGGCGTCACGCTGGCTTGTGGATTGGCCGTTGATGGTTTCCGCTGCGACAGATTTCCAAGTGTTCTTCTTGCGTCCGCCGCAACTCGGCGATGTTCGATGTGATCGTTTGCAGGTGCTCGGTCTTCTCGCGGTCGCGAAGCTCGAATGTGTCCATGAATTGAATGTGCCGGGTGGTCAGCGGCTGCGCGATGGTTTTCATAAACCAAACTAAAGCGGAAACGAGAATTGCGGCCCAAACTGACTCGCTTCCGATCTTCTGGATTAGGTCGTCCATCTCACACGTCACCACTTTCTGTAATGGCCCGCGATCATTCTGCCGATAACCCCGGCAGCCGGTCGGGCAACTGTACTTGCTCGTATCGGTCAGGGTCGGTCAGTGTTTCCGCACTGGCCGGCCCGCTTTTCATTCGCCTCAGTCCTCTTCCGCAGGCAGCGCAGACCGATACTCAGTCCCGCACCCAGCACACTTCACCGTCGGCGGCGCAAGAGCAATCCGCTGCATGAGCGCCGGAGACTCGCATTGATCTCCGCACATCTCGTAGTCTGCTGATTCGAGATGTGCATCAATCAGATCGTGGTCGGCACCCGCCAACGCCGCCTCGTCAATATTCCCTTCGATGGCTCGGCAAAAGTTCTCGTGACCGCATCCATCGCAGTCCCACGAAAAGGCCGAATGAAGTTCTGCGCTCTCAAGCATCTATCTGCTCCTGTCGTCAAAAGCCCGGCCGGGCCATCCGTAGCCCCCGTGTCGTTTCGGTGTCACGGTGCCGGGTTACTCCACCAATCACGCCTCTATGTCACCTGCGGGCCGGGAATTGCCTCACTCTGCAAGGATTGTCACCCGGCTAACCATGCTGACCGCCTCTCCACGACTTACTGGCCGATGGCGTGAGGTCGATCGCCATCGGATGGGTTGCACTGTCCCCATCGCCGCAGTTGATTTCAAAGTTTCTCCCCTGTGTCTCGGAACAGCGGCCCATCGCCAGCGTCAAAGATCCGCTTGCCGGCCGCATATCGCTGTGCGTATATCTCGACCCGCGCCACAACAGCAGGAATGGCCTCGGCCGTCGCCTTGCAACCGCCCGGCCGTTTTCCAGTGCGCGAGATGGCCCCGGCAATGACCGGACCGTCCGCCATTTCGTTGGCGATCTGGTCGATTATCGAGGGTGGGTCGAAGTCGTCGTCCATTGCGGTATAGGCGCAAAAAGAAAACCGGCCGGAGGACTGGCTTTAGAGCGCTGTGATTCGCTCGAAAACCAGTCCCCCGACCGGTTGCGTTTTTCGCGTCCGTTATGCCGGGGAGCGGGCGGAATGAACCGCCACGACTGATGCGGTGATTATTGCTTCGTGGAGGCGCGCGTGTCAACTGCTTTCGACTGCACGGTGACGGTGCAACGCCGGGAAACCTTGATTGTAGACGGCTCGGTCACGGTGATAGTGTCGCCGCGTTTCATCCGTCGCTTGTGCCGCTTTGCCTTCTGGTCCGCCTTGACCATGCCACTCTCCCAGTTACGTTCCCGCGTTAGCACCCGTCGCACGGTCAACGTCAATGCTGGTCGATGGCGGCGAGCGGCTCATCGAGGGCATCGTGAATTACATTGACAATCTGCTGCGATCCGTTACTCCAAATGGACAAATATCGGTGCCGTGGAACCGGATTAATTGACAACATGCCAGAAGCGTTCGCTTCCGCAAGAGCCGAGTTCGCGTCATCCTTTGTGGCAGCCATTGCATATTCGGAAACCTGAATCGCACGCTTCGCCGCTTCCGCCACCCGTCTCAGCCCCGCAAGCTCCCTCTCCGCTTTTTCAGCCCGTTCGGTCACATCGGCGAGTTCGGCACGGGTGGCGTCGAGTTCGGCAATAATCTCAGGAGCAAAGCAGGACCAAAAAGTAGATCCGGCATCCTTTGCCATATTCCGAATTAGCGCTTCCCGTTCCTTCGTCAGTCTCATCACAACTCACCCTCCACACATCAGTTCATAAATCAAATCAAGCGCCACCTTGTCTGGTCCTGCATTTAACATCCAAGCGTAAAGGATTCCGCGCATCTTTGACTCTCTGTCCCTCAACAAATCCCTCTCCCGCGTCACCTCGGCGAGTTGGCGTGAGAGTTCTGTTATCCAGCATTGATAGTTATTCCCTCGTACAATGAATTCCTGTTCGCATACCATCAATGGCCTACCACACTTCGGACAGGCTGTGGTCATGGTGTTTCCTCCCGTAAACACTCATCACAGATTCCAGGTGCTGACGGACTTGCACTAGCTGGGCTC
>CAZPZK010000450.1:0-2786 GCA_964591095.1 uncultured Moraxellaceae bacterium
CAGGAATTGACGGCGGTTCACCGGATCACATCGGCCCAGTCCTGCTGGAAGTAATGCACCAGCGACTGGTTGTTGAGATGGTTGGGCTCTACCCGCCACGGTTTCATGTCGGGCGGAAAATGGAACATCAGCGCCGTGCTGGCGGCGTCGAGGAAGGTCATGGGCAAGGCATAACGTTCGGGCGGACGGTAGCCCGGATGCTTCGCCGCCAGGATGAAGCCCCACTCGCCGAAGGACGGCACATGGGCGTGATAGGGCCAGGTCCGGAACCCGGCCTCCTTCAACGTGGCGTCGATGCACCAGAAGGAACGCGGCGCGTAATAGGGGGACGTGGACTGCACCACCAGCAGGCCATGCTCGGCCAGATGACGGCTGACCAGCCGGTACATCGGCACCGAGTACAGCTTGCCGAGGCCGAAATTCGAGGGGTCGGGAAAGTCGATGATCACGGCGTCGTAAAGGCCGTCATGGTTTTCCAGCCAGCGCCCGGCATCGTCATTGACCACGCTCACGCGGGGATCGTGGAAGGAATCACGGTTGAGCGCGCGCAGTTGCGGGTTGCGGCTGAACAGGCCGGTCATGGCGGGGTCCAGGTCGACCAGCGTCACCTGCCGGATGCTGGGATAGCGCAGGATCTCGCGCAGCGCCAGCCCGTCGCCGCCGCCCAGCACCAGCACGCGCGTGGCGGCGGGCAGGGTCGCCAGCGCCGGGTGCACCAGCGCTTCGTGGTAGCGGTGCTCGTCACGGCTGGAAAACTGCAGGTTGCCGTTGATGTGCAGGCGCAGGTCATCCTTCCACTGCGTGATCACCAGCCGCTGGTAGGGCGTGGTTTGCGCCAGGATGACCGGGTCGCCGTATATGTGCTGCTCGGACCAGGACACCAGCCGGTCGCCGCCCGCCAGCCCCCCCGCCAGCAGCAGCATCACCGCCAACGCCCGCCGCTGCTGGAAACGCGGCCGCTCCAGTTCCTCGCGGAAACGCCGCGCCGTCCACCACGCCACGGCGGCGTTGAGGAAGCCGAACAGGAAGCCGGTGCGCGCCAACCCCAGCGTCGGCGCCAGCACCAGCGGAAACAGCAGCGACACCGCCAACGCGCCGAGATAATCAAAGGTCAGCACCCGGCTCACCAGTTCGCGGAATTCCGCCTGCCGCCGGTTCAGCACCCGCATCACCAGCGGGATCTCCATGCCCACCAGGATGCCGATCAGCAGCACCAGCGCGTACAGCACGGTGCGGAAGGGCATCGACAGCCAGGCGAACACCAGGAACAGCAGCGCCGCCGACGCGCCGCCGATCAGCCCCACCAGCAGCTCGATCTCAATGAAGCGGTCCAGCACCCGTTCTTCCGGCACGTATTTCGACAGATGGGAACCGATGCCCATGGCAAACAGGTAGGCGCCGATGATGGTGGAGAACTGCAGGATGGAATCGCCCAGCAGGTAGCTGGCCAGCGCGCCGGCGATCAGTTCGTAGGCCAGTCCGCAGGAGGCGACGATGAAGACGGACAGGATCAGCGTGCGGTCGAGCATCGGGGTTCCGGCGGCATGGGGCAAATGGTTTGTTGTGCGTAGGGTGCATCGGAAATGCACCGGATGTCATCCTGATCATGACCAGCGGTGCAATGCCATTGCCCCTCCGCGGGCTAGCACCCCCAGCCTCATCATGGCCTGACAAGCTCGACGAGACAACCGGATAACCACATATCCACCGGGGACTATCATGCTAGTATTAAGCCCATCTACGTATCGCCGCCACCCTGAGGAAACCCGACGATGCCGCAGGACATCATCAACTACTTCATCCACCTCGTCGCCGGCCTGCTGCTGGTCAGCGTCTTCGTGCTGGTCTACACCCGCATCACCCCCTACGACGAGCTGAAGCTGATCCGCCAGGGCTGCATCTCGGCGGCGGTGAGCTTCGGCGGCGCCCTGCTGGGCTTCGTGCTGACCGTGGCTTCCAGCATCACCCACAGCGACAACTTCATGATGTTCGCCACCTGGGCCGCGCTGGCGCTGGCGGTACAGTTGGCCGCCTACTTCCTGATTTCCCGCCTGATCCCCGAGCTGGAACAGGCCATGCGCGCCGACAACCGCGCCGTGGGCCTGCTGCTGGGGAGCGTGTCGCTCACATTCGGCATCGTCAATGCCGCCTGCCTGTCCTGACCGGAGAACCGCCATGGGCCTGATGTCCTTCATTACCAAACAGTTTGTCGATGTCATCGAGTGGACCGACCAGCCGGACGGCGTCCTGATGTGGCGTTTCCCCTTCCAGGACAACGAAATCCAGTACGGCGCGCAACTGACGGTGCGTGACGGCCAGGTCGCGGTCTTCGTCAACGAGGGGCAGGTCGCCGATGTGTTCGGCCCCGGCCTCTACAAGCTGGAAACCCGCACCCTGCCGCTGCTGACCAACCTCAAGAACTGGGACAAGCTGTTCCAGTCGCCGTTCAAGTCGGATGTCTATTTCCTCAGCACCCGCCTGCAACTGGGCCGCAAGTGGGGCACGCCGCAGCCGATCACCATCCGCGACAGCGATTTCGGCATGGTGCGCCTGCGCGCCTTTGGCATGTACTCCTATGAACTGGAGGACCCCCGGGGCTTCTACACCTCCATCACCGGCGCCAATGACAGCTACACCGCCGAACAGCTGGAACCGCAACTGCGCAACCTGATCGTCGCCAACATCAGCGCCGCCGTCGGCGGCTCCGGCGTGCCCTTCCTCGACATGGCGGCCAACCAGGGACTGATGGGCGACAAGATCGCCGAGACGCTGCGGCCGCTGTTTGC
>CAZPZK010000451.1:0-347 GCA_964591095.1 uncultured Moraxellaceae bacterium
GCCTGTGCGGCATGGGGGGTAGTATCCACATGGCCTTTCAGTCCCGCACCGGTCGGCCGTTGCGGGTGTATGCCCCCATCGGGGATTTCCACACCCTCTTGCCTTATCTGGTGCGCCGTCTGCTGGAAAACGGAAGTTCACAATCCTTTGTTAATCAATTGGCTGATAATTCTATTAAAAGTGAAACATTAATTCAGGATCCGGTGTCGCGACTGCAGCAGAACCAGATCACGCCGCATCCCGGAATCCCCCGACCCGGTGATCTTTTTCTGCCCCGTGTCAACAGCCCGGGCTTCAGTCTTGCCGATGTGGGCAAGCTGCAGACCTTGCGCGAGGAGATGACCGGC
>CAZPZK010000451.1:357-2783 GCA_964591095.1 uncultured Moraxellaceae bacterium
CTTCCGCATGGTGGCCTGGATGTCCGGACTGCCGCCGGCCCATCCGGAACAGGAAATGCTGGCGCAATCCCGGCATAGCCCGGCGGACCGTCATCATCTGTTGGGCACGGTGCATGCGTTGACCGAGCGCGAAGCCGCCGATGCCTGCCGTCGGGCGGCCGACGCCTTTGCTGCCTGGTCGCACACCCCGGCAGACCACCGCGCCACCCTGTGCGAAGCCATTGCCGACACCCTGGTCAAGCATCAGGCGGAGTTGTTGTACTTGTTGATCCATGAAGGTGGCAAGGTTCTGGCGGATGCCCTGAGCGAATGGCGGGAAGCGGTGGATCTGTGCCGGTACTACGCAACGGAAGCCCGGCGATTGCAATCGCCCGCGCCCCTGCCCGGCATCGCCGGTGAGGCCAACACCCTGAACTGGGCGCCGCGCGGGGTTTTTCTCTGCATCAGCCCGTGGAATTTCCCGCTGGCCATTTTTCTCGGCCAGGTGATGGCCGCCCTGGTCACGGGCAATACCGTGGTATGCAAGCCTTCCAGCCAGACACCGTTGATTGCCGCGTGGATCCTCGCGCTGTTGCATCAGTCCGGCGTGCCGGAGGGCGTGGCGACGCTGGTTCCCGGCAGTGGCCATGACGTTGGCCAAGCCTTGCTGGAGCACCCGGCCATTGCCGGGGTGGTTTTTACCGGCTCCACCGCCGTGGCGCGCCATATCAACCTGCAACTGGCGCGACGCAGCGGCCCGTTGCTGCCACTGATCGCCGAAACCGGCGGCCTCAACGCCATGATCGCGGACAGCAGCGCCCTGGCGGAACAACTGGTCAGCGACGTACTGCAGTCCGCCTTCAACAGCGCCGGACAGCGGTGCTCGGCCCTGCGCATCCTCTGGTTGCAGGAAGATTTGCGTCAACCGGTGCTGGAGCGCCTGCAAGGCGCCCTGGCCTGCTGGCGAACCGGCCATCCGGCATTGCTATCCACTGACATGGGGCCGGTAATCGATGCCGCCGCGCTGGCGACCTTGAAGCATTATTGCACCGCCACCGCCCACAAAGCCTTGTGGAAAGCCGCTGGCCCGGAAGCCGACAGCGCCCTAAACGGGTGTTATTTTCCGCCGCAGGCGTTTTTGCTGCATCCGCTGGACTTGCCGGACCAGGAGATATTCGGACCCGTGCTGCATATCGCCACCTGGAAGGCCGGGGCGTTGCCGGAGGTGGTGCGTCGGATCAATGCCGGCGGCTACGGGCTGACGCTGGGCCTGCATTCGCGGATTGCCGGTCATATCCGCTACGTGCGGGATCATGCGCGCGTTGGCAACCTGTATATCAATCGCAACCAGATCGGCGCGGTTGTCGGCTGCCAGCCGTTTGGCGGAGAAGGCCTGTCCGGGACCGGCTTCAAGGCGGGTGGTCCGCACTACCTGATGCGGTTTTGCGTGGAAAGGACCACGACCGACAACCTGACCGCGACCGGGCTCAATCCGCAGTTGATGTCGCTGGATCCCTGAGTCCGAGCGTGCTTGCCGTCTCCGCCCCAAGCCGGAACTCCAGCAGCACGGTCACCCAGTCCGCGACGGGCGAAGCGCCGCGACGGGCGGGCTCAAAACGCCACTTCTCCCTGACCGTGTGTGTTGCCGCCTGATCCAGTCGCCGGAATCCGGAGGAATGAAGGATCAGGACTTGTTGCGCGCGGCCCTGCTCATTGACCAGGACCTGCAACACCACCGTGCCGCTTTCTCCCCATTGCCGGGACAATACCGGGTAAAAGGGCTTGGGCGTCGACAGCGATCCGATCCGGTATTGCACCGGGACGGCCGCTTCTTCTACTGGCGGGGCGGCTATGATCTCCGTGGGAGGCACAGGAATGCTTTCGGCCGGGGTGGAAGCGGCAGCGCGCAGCGGGGATTCGGCGGCCGACTCCACTCCTGGGGTGGCGGTAGTGACCGGAGTCACCTCGGGCATGGCAGCCTCGTCGGAGCGGATGGCGGAGCTTGTCGAACGGTTTCCCGGAGCCTGCCGGGCGACGCGGTTCGAATGGCCCGACGCCGGAGCGCGCAAGGCATCGACATGCCAGACCGGCGCGGACCGGAGGCCGCCCGGGAGCGACGGCCGCTCAAGCACCAGCAACAGGGCATGCACGGCCCCGGAGAGCACCAGGGCAACCGCTAGGGGGGAGAAACGGGGCATCTTTCGCCGCGACAACCGGTGGACAAATAGCAGGCGATCATATCACGGATTCATCATAATCATTTGACACCCCCGAGTGGCATCAATAGAATCCCGCCCCACAGCGACAGTGTTTGGGGCTATAGCTCAGCTGGGAGAGCGCTACAATGGCATTGTAGAGGTCAGCGGTTCGATCCCGCTTAGCTCCACCAAATACGTCCCCATCGTCTAGAGGCCTAGGACATCGCCCTTTCACGGCGGTAACCGGGG
>CAZPZK010000452.1:0-2770 GCA_964591095.1 uncultured Moraxellaceae bacterium
CGGTCACCACCTCAGCGCTGATTATCTCCTGGTTCGTCTCGGTCTATTTCGTGCCATTCCTGGGTTATCGCCTGCTGAAGGAGCATCCCCACAGCACGGGTGAAGTGCAGGAGGTCTTTGACTCCGGTTTTTATGTCATGGTGCGCAAGACCGTTAACTGGTGTGTCGGCCATCGCTGGATCACCCTGTTCGCCACGCTGGGGGCGCTGGGGGTGGGCATTGTCGGCATGCAACTGGTGGAAAAACAGTTCTTCCCCGACTCCAACCGCCCGGAAATTCTGGTGGACCTGTGGCTGCCGGAGGGCTCGTCGATTGCCAACAGTGAGACGCTGGCGAAACGGGTGGAAGCGGAGTTGCTGAAAATCCCGGATGCGGGTACGGTCACGACCTTCATCGGTCAGGGCGCACCCCGTTTCTATCTGCCGCTGGATCAGATTTTGCCGCAGAACAACGTGTCGCAAATTGTACTGGTCACGCCTTCACTGGAGGCCCGCGAGCGCATGCGCAAGCAACTGCCGGAGATGCTGCACCAGAAGTTCCCGGAAGCCCGCATCCGCCTGCGACTGCTGCCCAACGGCCCGCCCGTACCCTATCCGGTAATGTTTCAGGTGATGGGTGAAGACCCGGCCAAACTGCGGTTGCTGGCCGACAAGGTGCGCGCCATCGTTCTCGCCGACCAGTCCACCACCGGCGTCAACGACAACTGGGCGGAACAGATCAAGGCGCTGCATCTGGACATTGACCAGAACCGCGCCCGCGCCCTCGGCGTCACCACGGAAACCCTGGCTACGGCCGGTAAGACCATTCTCTCCGGCCTGCCCATCGGCCTGTACCGCGAGAACAATGACCAGATCAGCATCATGCTGCGCCAGCCCAAGGCCGAGCGCGACACCATGTCGGCCCTGACCGGCGCCTACCTGCCCACCGCCGGCGGCGAGTACATCCCGTTGTCGCAGATCGCGCGGCCGGTCTTCGCCTGGGAGCCGGGCGTGGTCTGGCGCCAGAACCGCCAGTTCACCATTACCGTGCAGGCGGATGTGGCGGAAGGCGTGCAGGGCGCCACGGTGGCCCTGCGCCTGGACAAGGCGCTGGACAAACTGCGCGCCGGGCTGGAGCCGGGCTATCGCATCGAGCTGTCGGGTACCGTCGCCGAATCCAAGAAAGGCTCGGATTCCATCGCCGCCAATGTGCCGTTGATGCTGTTCATCATCTTCACGCTGCTGATGCTGCAATTGCGCAGCTTCCCGCGCGCGCTGCTGGTGTTCCTCACCGGGCCGCTGGGCATCATCGGCGCGGCGCTGATGATGTTGCTGCTGGGGCGGCCGATGGGCTTCGTCGCCATGCTGGGCATCATCGCGCTCAACGGCATGATCATCCGCAACTCGGTGATCCTGATCGACCAGATCGAGCAGGATATCGCGGCGGGGGTGGACCGCTGGACGGCAATTGTCGAGGCGGCGGTGCGGCGCTTCCGCCCGATCATGCTGACAGCGGCGGCGGCGGTGCTGGCGATGATCCCGCTGCTGGGCAGCGTGTTCTGGGGACCGATGGCCTGCGCCATCATGGGCGGCCTGATCGTGGCCACGGCGCTGACGCTGCTCAGCCTGCCGGCGCTGTACGCGATCTTCTTCCGGGTGCGCAAGACCGAGGCCGCCCGGTAGAACCCACCGGCGGACAGGAATGTCCGCCGGTCCACCTTGGGCCATGTGCTTGTCAACCGCCCCGCTTCCGTATCAGAATCCCCACCCTCCCCATCGGCCTCCCGCCCGGCAGCCCGCGAACCGGATCATGAAACAGCTAGAAGGCACCTTGTCACACTGGGATCCCGTCAACGGCACGGGCATCATTACCCCGTTGGAGGGAGACCGGCGCTATGCCGTCACCCTGGCCGACTTTCCACCGGGCAGGATCAAGCCGCGCCTGGGCGAGGAATTGCTGTTCCAGGCCGAAACGGATGACGACGGCCGCCCCCGCGCCCGGGATGTCACCCGGCCCGCGCATGCAATGCCGCCACCCCTGGACGAAATGCCCGAATATCTGCCGCCCCGGATGTCCAGGCACGGCAGCACCGGAGTCCTGCCGCTGATCCTGTGGCTGGCGATAGCCGGTCTGGGCTATCTCGGTTTCACCACCCCGCCGGAGCAGGCGCCGGCGGCGCTGCAACAACCGCTGCGCAGCGCGCAGGCGACCGGCAAGCTGTGGCTGGCCAAACTGCAAACACTGATCCGCCAGCTTTAAGGCCGCGCTTTTTTCTTCTCGGATTCCGCCGAGATCCCACCCCCACAAGGAAGCCACCATGATCGAAGCCGTCAACGCTCTCAACCTGCCGGAAGCCCTGCCCCTGATTCGCCAGTACCAGGAGTTTTATCAGGTCGCCAACATTTCGGATGACCATAACCGGGCGTTTTTCGGCCGCTTCGGGCTGGACGATCCCTTTGGATGCCTTTTTCTCTACCGTGACGCCAGTGGCCTGGCGGTCGGTTTCGCCACCGTCTATTTCAGCTTCTCTTCCACCGTTGCCGCCAAGGTCGGCATCATGAACGACCTGTTCACCCTGCCGGACTGCAGGGGCCGGGGTATCGGCAAGGCACTGATTCTCCATTGCCTCGATTATGCCAGGACCCAGGGCGCCATCCGCCTGCAATGGGCTACGGCGACAGACAATCACACCGCCCAACGTCTTTACAATTCGCTGAAAACCAACCACAAGCCCTGGCTCTTTTATACCTATCAGGGCGAAAATCCCGCCTGACCTCCCAAAAGCAAAGGG
>CAZPZK010000453.1:0-2766 GCA_964591095.1 uncultured Moraxellaceae bacterium
GATGTAGTCCACGTCGCTCAAGGCGATGCCCGCATCGCGCAAGGCATTGCGCATCGAGGCCGCCGCCCCTTCTCCCGACTCGGCCGGCGTGGTGATGTGGAAAGCGTCATCACTCATCCCGAATCCGATCAGTTCGGCATGGATTCGGGCGCCTCGGGCAAGAGCGTGTTCGTACTCTTCCAGGACAATGATGCCGGCGCCATCACCCAGCACAAATCCATCCCGATCCTGATCGAAAGGGCGGCTGGCCGCTTGCGGTGAGTCGTTGCGGGTAGACAGCGCGCGCGCGGCGGCAAACCCGGCCATTCCCAAGGGCGAGGATCCTTTTTCCGCCCCACCCGCCACCATGACATCTGCATCGCCATAGGCAATCAGGCGCGCCGCCAGTCCGATGCAATGCGTTGCGGTGGTGCAGGCTGTCGCCAGCGCCAGATTGGGGCCCTTCAGGCCAAAACGGATTGCCAATAGTCCCGCCGCCAGGTTGATGATGGAGCCGGGAACAAAAAACGGTGAAATCTTGTTAGGTCCATCCTTGATCAGGATGTCATGATTTCGCTCAATCGTACTGATGCCGCCGATGCCGGCGCCGAGCGCCACGCCAATCCGGCCGGCATTGTCCGGGGTAATGGTCAGTCCGGAGTCATTGACTGCCTGAATACCCGCCGCCATGCCGTAATGCATGAACTCGTCGTAACGGCGCAACTCCTTGGCGGGCATGGCGGATTCCGGATCAAAATCCCGGATGATCCCGGCAAATCGGGTTTTGAACTGGCTGGCATCGAAATGGTCAATGGTGCTAATGCCGCTGCGACCGGCGAGAATTCCCTCCCAGGTGGAAGCCACATCCCTGCCCAGACAGGTCACCATCCCCATGCCTGTTACCACGACGCGACGTCGACTCATGCTGTTGAACCTCATGCAGGCATCAGGCGGCGGTAACGCCCTTCCGATGCATCAACTCAATACGGCCAAGGACCGACTAAAAAAAAACCGCATTGCCCGCCGTGACGGGATGCGGCTTTCTGCTGCCACTCAACACTTATTTGGCGTTGGCGACAATGTAATCAATCGCGGATTGGACCGTACCGATCTTCTCTGCTTCTTCATCGGGAATCTCGGTCTCGAACTCTTCTTCGAGGGCCATGACCAACTCGACGGTGTCCAGGGAATCGGCGCCCAGATCGTCCACGAACGAGGACTCGTTCTTGACGTCCTCCAGCTTTACGCCCAACTGTTCGGCTACGATCTTCTTGACCCGTTCTTCGATAGTACTCACTTTGTGTCTCCTCTGGGGGTGGTCGCGATGTTCACGGCACGTTCGTACCGGCGAACAGCGCTGCTAGTTTATTGAAGGCCATGCTCAGGTAGCAACTGCCTTTTACGCTGTTTGATGAAAAGAGTTACATATACATGCCGCCATTCACTGGCAAGGTCACCCCGGTTATGTATCCGGCGGCGTCGCCGGCAAGGAAGGCAACCGCCGCGGCGATATCCTCGGGCTTGCCCAAACGGGCGGCCGGAATCTGCGCCAGCATGGCCTGTTGTTGGGCTTCCGGCAAGGCATGAGTCATGTCCGTGTCGATGAACCCGGGCGCCACACTGTTGACCGTGATGTTGCGACTGCCCATTTCACGCGCCAGGGACCGGCTGAATCCTTCCAGCCCGGCCTTAGCGGCCGCGTAGTTGGTTTGTCCGGCATTTCCCATCAGTCCGACTACCGAACTGATGTTGATGATGCGCCCCCAGCGGGCCTTGCCCATGCCCTTGAGACAGACCTTGGACAGGCGGAAGATAGCTGTCAGGTTGGTGGCAATAACGTCATCCCACTCCGCATCCTTCATCCGCAGCAGCAGATTGTCACGGGTGATTCCGGCGTTGTTGACCAGGATCAGGGGAGCGCCGAAGCGCTCCTGAACGGCGGCCACAAAAGCCTCAATCCGGCCCGGCTCCGCCACATTCAGCACCATGCCCGCTCCGCCGCGGGGAGACAGCCAGGAAGAAATGGCTTCCGCGCCGGCATCCGTTGTCGCCGTACCCACCACAATGGCGCCCTGCTCCGCCAGCATCTGGGCAATCGCCTTGCCGATACCGCGACTGGCGCCGGTCACAATGGCGACCTTACCGTTCAATGACATGATGAATCTCCTGGGATCAAGCCTGCCGGGCCAGAGCGGCCAGCAATGACGCCTCGGTTTCGATGGACTCGCATTCAAGCCCCTTGTGAATACGCTTGTTCAGGCCGCACAGCACCTTGCCGGGCCCGCACTCTATCGCCCGGGTCACGCCTTGCGCAGCCAGCCATTCGACGGAGCGCACCCACTGCACAGGACTGTAAAGCTGGGACACCAGCGCCAGGCGCATGGCATCAGCGTCCACCTCGATGCGAGCCGAGACATTCTGTACTACCGGGATTGCAGCCGCATGAAACGTGACGGATTGCAAGGCGTCCGCCAACTTCTCGGCGGCGGGTCTCATCAGGGAACAATGCGAAGGAACGCTAACCGGCAGGATCAGCGCCCGCTTGGCGCCCCGGACGGAGGCCTGGCGCATGGCTTCCTCCACCGCCGCCTTTTCACCCGCGATGACAACTTGCGCCGGAGCATTGAAGTTCACGGCCTCCACCACGCCGAGAGGCAAGGCGTCGCGGCAAGCGGACAGCACCTCCTCATCCGGCAGTCCGAGAATGGCCGCCATCGCCCCGGTCCCTGCGGGAACCGCCTCCTGCATCAATCGACCACGCAGCGCAACCAGCCGCACCGCGTCGGA
>CAZPZK010000454.1:0-2763 GCA_964591095.1 uncultured Moraxellaceae bacterium
TGTCGAAGGAGTACGGCGGATGGATAAGAGCGGTAAGTGCGGCCCTTTCGCTGACGACTGGTTCGCATCGAACCAGGCGAGCGACCAGAGGAATCCAAGTGAAGGGAAAGCCGTACACCCAGCAGGAATTGATCGCTGCCCTGTGGCGATTCCGATCCGACCTCGGTGACTGGCCAACTGGACCCGGTGAATACTCGCGATGGGCTCGATTGGCTCGGGCTGCCGAGACCAGGTGGGGCTCAAACGAGAAACGCATACCGGGACTGAACGCGTTCCCCACTTGCTTTGGAACCTTCGCTGCCGCAGTTGATGCAGCAAACGTGGTGGCAGCGCCACCGCGTCCACCCCGGACTGGAGACTCATGAACCAACGACAGATGTTCGACGAAGCGGCAAGTCAACTGGATTTGGATGGGGACCAGAGAGCCTCGCTCTTGGTCCTTCATGTCGACCCGTACCTCGAGTGGTTGAAGACAGGCAAAGGTCTGGAAATCTCCAGGCGCCGCTTGATGGAGATCACCGAGACGCTTAAATTGTTGGCCTACGTTTTCAACGGAGACTCCGATCGAGCGCGTCAGTGGCTCTATTCGCGGGAGACCACCATGCGTCCGAAGATTCCGGCGGCTGTCCTTCGAGTCGGGAAGGTGGGCGAGGTTCGAGACCATGTCGAAAACATGATGGGATTCACCTGAGGGGCTAACAGGTAGCCAAGCTCCTATCAATCCGATTCTTTACCGGGAAAAACAACACGGTTCGATGAGCCCCGAAGATTCAGATCCTGCCACTGACGCCAGTTCACCCGACGGAGCGTCTGGTCCTTTTGAGGCTGTCGGGAACCGCCTCCTCGAGTCGATGCTCAGCGAGTACGTCGAGCCCGAAATCCGAAGTAGAAACGAAACAGGCGACTGGGATCCGGGCCTACCGGTTTGGAAGTTTCAAGTTTCATTCGAAGATGACGGGTCCGTGCAGGTACTTCTGAATGATGAGGTCAAGGGCCAGCTGACCGCGCGCCTTGCCACTGACAAGGAAGCGGGGGACGAAGTCGTTGCCTCCGACATCGCCGAAATTACAACTTTTTCGCCAGAGGGTAGATTCGCGCAGGTTCCCTATGTGGCTGGCTTTTTCACGAATGAGACCTGGTTCGTGGCATTCGAGTTCGGGGGACGACACCCAATGAGGCACCGATACCTAGAAGCTGGCCAAGACTTCTTGCGTTCAGCTCATGAGAATTTCGATGCTGGCCGACCTGGGGTTTCGGCAGACAACGCATTTTCAGCCGCGGAGCTTTTGGCGCGCACAGAACTGCTCTCTTCTAGCCCGGCCATCAAGCATGTCCTCGCTGCTCGAGGTCATGCAGGGCTGAGTCAGCTCTACAACGCCTGGGCCGGATACCTCGAAAACTCTGATCGTGAGTTCTCGAAAGCCCTGAACGTGCTCGCCCGGATTCGGCCGGCAGCCAGATATCTTGAGCGCGACCTCGACGTCGCCTTACTTCCCGAACTACTTGAGACGCTCGACAAGTGGGAGGAGCTTGCGAAACATCTGGCGACTGCTCCGCTCCGGGAGCTTCCGCGCAGCTACAACATGGTCGCGGCCCGGGAGATCAGCCACGGGGAGCTGGTTGAGGCCGATGACTCGACGATCTATCCCCCGAAAAGAGAGCCGAAGGACAAGCAGCAAGGCGAGTAAGGCGGTCGTGATGCTCGTGAGTTGATGCAGCTTATGTCGAGTATTCGGATGGCCCTATTCGGAATCGCCGCGGAGGCGCTGACGCCGCCTTAGCTCGCTCGGTTCTATATCTGATCCTTCGATGGTCCCAGAGTGCCATCTGTCCGATCGACTGGAAACTTCGAGCTCCGCTCGGATGGAGAAATACACGTCGGAATCAATCAAGGCTTGGATTTCCTGTTCGGCAACTTCAGTTGTTCCCTCTTTGGAAAGAAACGCCCTGGCTGAGTCTTGTGTGAAAGCTTCTAGAGTTGAAAAGAATGGTTCCCCATTTTCGTCTGTGACTTCGTTGAGGGAGACGTCTGCGATGTCGCCGAGCAGGAAATCGCCGACTAGCTCCTGCGAGACCAGAAGATGAACATCTATGCCGGCGAAGCGTCCGAACTGCGAACCGCTAGTCCGCTCCGCCTCAAAATGCTCCGAGTCAAACAGGATCATGCGACATTGAAATCGGTCCGCTACGAGAAGTGTCAGATGGGAATCTCCACGTGCCTTCTCTTCTTCGACGACACTTGCGAGCTTGTCTAAATCCACCATCCCAAGATGTTCGAACGTCGAAAGCCGGTCCCATATCTTCGCGTCTAGCTTTCGTCCAAGGACTTGCCCGTAGGGCCCCGAGCTGAGCGGTATCCCGTCTGCCACGAAGTAGCGCTTGGGTACTCGGTCCTCCACAGCCGAATAGTCACCGTCCGCGTCTGCGCTTATCTCTGCGGCATAAGTTCCAGCCTCCTGGACCAGATCGAATAGTCGTCGGCTCTTCTTGGCTTCCTGAACATTGTCGTTGACGAAAATGGCAACTAGCTCCTGATCCAGGTCGGCTGATGCGATCCTCTCTTGTTCGTCGAGCTTTCCTTGGACTATCCCCTCTGTGAGGATTTCCTTGACGTGCTCGAGTCGTATTTCTGCCTGCTCCTTGGGAAGCAACCCTTCCCAGATCTCCCACTCTGAAAGCAGAGCGTCGAGATTCACAATCAGGCTCCCCACCTCGACCTCGGAAGCCCGACCGTTGACCAACACACTGAGTTTTGTCATGGAT
>CAZPZK010000455.1:0-2760 GCA_964591095.1 uncultured Moraxellaceae bacterium
CAGTTAAATTTCCCGCAAATTGACAGTGACAAGATGCAATTCCTCTGCTATTAATTGGTCACTCGCCCAATTAAAACCGTACGTATCGCATGCAACCCGCAACCCGCCAGCGCGGCCGCCCCGCCCGCACCGAATGCGCCATGTCCCGGGAGCACCTGATCCGGCAGGCCTTCAACGCCTTTGCCGTGCATGGCTATGATGGCGTCTCCCTGCGCCAGCTCGCGGCCGCCTGCGGCGTCAGCGACAGCCTGCTGCACCACCACTTCGGCAGCAAGCAGGAGCTCTGGCGCGAGGCCGCCGACCAGGTCATCGGTCCGCTGATGCAACGCCTCTACGAAACGCTGGAGCAACTGGCCCGGCAAGGCGACGCCGCCAGCACCATCCGCCGCAACCTGCCGCAATCGCTGAAGCTGGTGCTGGCCGAGCCTTACGCCGTCGAGTTCATGTTCCGCGAGGGCGAACCCGCCAACGAACGCGGCGAATACATGCGCGCCACCTACATGCGTCCCTACCTGCAACGGCTGGATGTGCTCTTCCAGCAAGCCGTCGCCGAAGGGCAGTTCAACCCCTTTCCTCCCCTTCACCGCGATGTGCTGGTGATGGGCTTCCTGCGATCGCTGGTCATTCCCGGCATCCTGCAAGTCGAACTGGCCGGTCATCTGGCCACGGCGGAAGCCCGTTCGGCCTTCATCGACCAGATGGTCGAGGTCCTTTTCACCGGCTTTACCCGCCGTCCCGTTTCCACCGGAGACCAACCATGAACCGTACCCTGTCCGTATCCGCCCTGTTGCTGGGCTCCGGCCTGCTGCTGACCGGCTGCAACAAGCCGCCCGCGCCCGTGGAGAAGCCGCGCCCCGTCAAGCTGTTGACCGTGGATGCCGGCAACGCGCAGGGCCGCGTCGAGCTGGCGGGAGAAATCCGCGCCCGCGTCGAGTCGCCGCTGGGCTTCCGGGTGGCGGGCAAGATCATCAGCCGTCCGGTGGAGGCCGGCCAGCGCGTGCGCAAGGGCGATGTGCTGGCGCGACTCGATCCGCGCGACTACACCCTGGCCAGCAGCGCCGCCGCGTCACAGGTCGATGCCGCCAAGGCCGACCTCGATCTGGCGCGCGCCGAATACAAGCGCTTCCAGGAATTGCGCGGCCAGCAGTTCGTGTCCGATCTGGACCTGGACCGCAAGCGGGTGGCGGTCAGCGCCGCCGAGGCGCGGTTGAAGAGCCTGCAAAGCCAGTCTTCGCTGGAAACCAACCGCGTGGAAGATGCCATCCTGCGCGCCGATGCCGATGGCGTGATTACCCAGTTGCACGCCGATGCGGGTCAGGTGGTGGCCGCCGGGCAGCCGGTGGTCAGCCTGGCGCAGGACGGTCCGCGCGACATCGCCGTCGAGTTCCCTGAAGACCGCACCCAGGCTGCCCGCCTGCCGGGCGCCACCGCCGCCCTGTGGGCGCAACCGCAAAAGCAGTATGCCGCCACCCTGCGCGAGTTGTCGGCGGTGGCCGACCCGGTCACGCGCACCTTCCGCGCCCGCTACAGCCTGGAGGCGCCGCCCGCGGCGCTGGGGTTGGGCCAGTCCGCCACGCTGGCCATTCCGCTGCCTTCGCAACAGGGTGGCATCCGCCTGCCGACCACGGCGCTGGTGGGCGATCATGGCGCCAGCAAGGTCTGGCAGTTCGACCCGGCCAGCGGCAAGCTGCGCGGTGTGCCGGTGCAGGTGGTGGGCATTGAGGGCAACGATGTGCTGGTCTCGGGTATCCAGCCGGGGGCGAAGATCGTCACCGCCGGGGTGCATGTGCTGAGCGAGGGCCAGGTGGTGCGGCCGCTGGGCGAGGCCGCCCGTTGATCGGGCCGGGAGACAGTCATGAGCGCACCTGAGCACGACACCCGTTTCAACATTTCCCGGATCGCCATCCAGAATCCCGCCATCACGATGTACCTGCTGATCGTGCTGTTGCTGGCCGGGGTGGCGTCCTACTTCCAGCTGGGTCAGGACGAAGACCCGCCCTTCACCTTCCGCATGATGGTGGTCCGCGCCTTCTGGCCGGGCGCCACCGCCATGCAGATGTCGCAACAGGTGGCCGACCCGCTGGAAAAGACGCTGCAGGAAGTGCCGTACATGTACCGCATCCGCAGCTATTCCAAGCCGGGCGAAACCACCATTTTCGTGGAAGTCCGCGATTCCACCCCGCCCCACGAAGTCCCCAACCTGTGGTATTCGGTGCGGAAGAAGACCGGCGACATGCGCCACCAATTGCCGCAGGGCGTGCAGGGGCCGTTCTACAATGACGACTTCGGCGATGTCTTCGGGGTCATCTACACCTTGAGCGCCGACGGCTTCAGCTATGCCGAACTGAAGGACTACGCCGACCGCGTGCAGCAGGAACTGCTGCGGGTGCCGGGCGTGGCCAAGGTCGAGCAGTACGGGGTGCAGAAGGAGCGCATCTACATCGATGTGTCGCAGAAGAAGCTGGCCAGCATGGATCTGGACATGCGGCAGGTGATCGCCGCCATCAACCAGCAGAACGCGGTGGAATATGCCGGGGTGCTGCGCACGCCGGGCGATGACATCCAGATCCGCATCAGCGGCCAGTTCGACCGTCTCGATGACCTGCGCGCCCTGCCGTTGCGCTTCAACGGCCGCACCTTCCGCCTGGGCGACCTGGCGACCGTCAGCCGGGGCTACGAGGACCCGCCCGCGCCGCGCATGCGCCAGAACGGGCGTGAGGTCATCGGCATCGGCATTTCCATGACCAAGGGCGGTGACAT
>CAZPZK010000456.1:0-2759 GCA_964591095.1 uncultured Moraxellaceae bacterium
CGCGCAGGCGCTGCGCTGCCTCTTCGTAGGCCACCACGCTGAGCTCGCCGCCACGCGGTGCCACTCGCACGTACAGCAACAGGTTGAGGTCGCAGCGGTCGCTGTGAAAAGCCAAGGATGCATTGGTCTGATGACCTCGCGTGCTGTGGCGCGCATAGTCGCTGCCCTCGTCCTGAATGTGCGCCAGCAGGTTCAGGCGGTGCGTTTGCGGCAGCACGAAGCCCAGCGACTGCGACAAGCCCATCAACAGGCGCTCGAGCGTCGGCAACGGCTGCTGCTGCGGCTGCTCGATCAGCTGCAGGCGCGCCGCGCCGCGGTGCCGTAGCATGGGCCGCACAGCCCCGCGCAGCCGTGCGGCCAGCGCCGCTGTGCTCGCGGTATCGTCGTGAACGGTGCATTGCAGCCAGCGCTGCGCTAGCGCACGTAGGTCCGCCTGCAGCTTGGCGTCGAGTTCAAGCATGGAGAGACGCTGGTGCAGGCCACCGGTCCAGCCAGTCAGCGCAAAAAGCATGCGGCAACGCCGCGCCGACGCGCAGCTCGACGTGACGCAGGCCGAGCCGGCGCAATTGCTGCACGGTGGCCTGCACCCGGTGCAGCGGCACGTACTCGTCTACTTGCGAGGCATGCAGCGTGATGCGGGCGGCGGTGGCGCCGGCCGACGCCTCGGTTTGCTCAGCCGCGGGTAGGAAAGCCGCATAGCTGTCGGCCGCGGCGACGTTGAGCCGCCCTCGCAGGGTGATCGCGAGTGCCAGCATGCCACCTTGCGAATGCCCCACCAGCGCGATGACCGCGTCTGCCGCCTCGCCCCGGTGCAGTAGTTCGCACTCGATCATGCGCTCCACCTGCTCGCTGCGCTCGCGCAGGCTGCGCGCCAGCGTGGCTTCCTGGCCAGAAAAGGCGAACCAGCGGCGGCGCCCGGTGAGGGGATCTTGCTCGCAGCCATTCAGGAAGCAGCAACGCGCTGCCGGCTGCAGCCGCGCAGGTGGCCAAGCGGCACGAAACTGCTCGGCGCAGCTGCCCCATCCATGCAGGAAGACGCGCAGCGCCACCTCAGTGCCGCTCGACGCCATGCTCGGACTCGCTCGAGCCGCCGGCCGGTACGGCGTGGAAACAACCTCCGCGCGTGATGCCGACGGCGGACTCGGTGAGGCGCTCGGGCGCGCAGCGCGCGAAGGCGAACACTAGACCGATGCGCTCCGCGCCAGACTGGTTGGGCCCGCTCGCGTGCACCGTGCGCTTGTCCATCACGATACAGTCGCCCACCTCAACCGGCACGCTCACCGGTGGTTCGAAGCCAGTCACGTCCATCACCTTGTGGTACGGGTGACGGATGTCCCAGTACAGCCGGCCGGGCGGCCGCAAGTGGCTGCCCGGAATGAACTGCAGGCAGCCGCTTTGCGGCGGTACCAGCGTAAGCGGTATCCACACCGTGAGGCCGGCCTCGCACTCGTAGCCCCAAAGGTGCTCGTCGCAATGCCATCCCACGGTGGCGCGCGAGCCGGGATACTTGATGAAGGCGGCAGATCGAATCAGCAGGAACTCCTCGCCCAGCCAGCGGCTCGCGACCTCTAGCACGCCGCTTCGCATGACAAAGCCGCTCCAGAAGTCGGGGTCGCAGTCCCACAGCCGCCGCAGCTTGATAGGCAGCTGGTTGCGCCGGTCGAGTGCGTCCAGCGTGTGCGGCACCTCTACGCGCGTGCGGTTGTCTACGATCCAACGTGCGGCCGCGTGCGCTGCGCCTGCGTCGATAGCTGAGCTCAGGCGCGCGTAGCCGTTGCTTGCGTAATGCTGCGGGTTCATGTGGTCTCCTCGGTGTGCATGCGCCCTTGTAGGTGCAACTGCGACAACACGTTGCGCTGGATCTTGCCGTTAGAGTTGCGCGGCAGCGCGCAGTGCCAGACATACAGCGCATTGGGCAGCTTAGTGGCGCCCAAGTGCTCGCGTATCCATCCCAGCAGCACTTCGGCGGCAATTGGCTCGACGGCTTGCACGACCACGCACAGCTCGTCGCCCGATGGCAGGTCGCGCCCTTTGAAGGCGCAGGCGTCGACCACCGCGGGCGCGCGCCGCAGGTAGTGCTCGAGCTCGTGCAGGTAGTAGGTGTAGCCACCGCGCAGCACAACATCCTTCTTGCGGCCGCGGAGGTAGTAGCGGCCCTCTTCGTCGCGTTCGGCGATGTCGCCGGTGCGCAGCCAGCCGGCGTCCCAGCTGGCGCTGGTGGCGCGGGGGTTGCGCAAGTAGCCGGCGGTGAGCATGGGCCCGGCGATGTGCAACTCACCCGTGCCGGCGCCCGGCACCAGCTGCCCCGCGTCGTCGACCAGGCGCGCCTGGATGCCCACCGGCCTGCCGATGGACTCGCTGGCACCTCCGTCCTCAGCCCGGCAGCCGAAGAACACCGCAAAGGTCAGCTCGGTGAGGCCGTAGCTGTTGAACGCGCGCAGCGCATAGCGGCTCTCGAGGCGGCGCAGCTCGGCCTCGGCCACCGGCGCGGCCGAGCAGAAGGCCAGTAGATGCCGCGCCTCCGGGCGCTGCGGCGGCAGTGTGTTGAGCAAGCGCACTAGCGGCGGTACTAGGTAGACGAAGCCAAACTCACCTACCATAACCGCCTGCCAGCTCTCACCGATGTTGGCCAGTGAGAAGCTGGGAAAGACGGTCGTGCCGGCCCCGATCTCGCGCTGCAGTAGGAAGCACACGCCCAGCACGCCCAGCGAGTTGACCTCGAACAGGCAAGCGCAGGACGCTACGGCGCCGAAGTCGTG
>CAZPZK010000457.1:0-2753 GCA_964591095.1 uncultured Moraxellaceae bacterium
ATTGGGGCATGACCGGCATGCACAGCGTCAACAATGCCCTGAGCGCGATTGCCGCCGCGCATCATGTCGGCGTCAGCATCGAGCAGGCATGCGTGGGCTTAAGCGCTTTCGGTGGCGTGAAGCGCCGGATGGAATTGATCGGGGAAGTTCGCGGCATCAGCGTCTATGACGACTTCGCCCATCACCCCACCGCCATCAAGACCACCCTGGAAGGCCTGCGCAAGAAGGTCGGCAACCGCCGCATCTGGGCGGTGATCGAGCCGCGCTCGAACACCATGCGTATGGGCACGCACAAGGATGGACTGGCCGCCTCCGCCAGCGATGCCGACCAGGTGATCTGGTACCAGCCGGACGGCCTGGACTGGAATCTGGAGCCGGTGATCGCCGATTCGCCGGTTCCGGCGAAGGTGATGCGCAACATTGATGCGATCATTGCGGAGCTGACCGCCAACACGCAGGATGGCGATGCGGTGGTGATCATGTCGAACGGTGGTTTCGGCGGCATTCACGGCAAGCTGGTCGCGGCATTGCAGGCGGCATAATGGACGCCCTCCTCCACACCACCGGCGCGGAGCTGACCGGCAACAAGTCGCTGCGCTTTCCGGTGCGCGTCACGGTGGAGCGTCCTGACTTTCAGAGCGCGCTGGCAACGGCGTGGTCGGTGCTGCGGCGCTTGGGGGAACTGGCGGGGGAATGGCCCTGCGGGCACGGGCGGCTGGTGTTTAGCCCGCTGCTGGCGGAACCGGAGCCCGGTGCCGGGCTGGCGTGCCGCTTTCTGGCCGGGGAAAACTCGGTTTCACTGGAAGTAGAAGCCGGGCTGGAACTGGTTTTCGATTTTCAGGCGAATGTGTGGCAGCGGCTGGAGGCCGTGGCGGGCGTGATGGATTTTTTACGGGGGGTTCAGGGCGTCGTCGGGGATAAGGATGTGGGGATTGGCGCGGTGGCGGGTGGGGCAGTCAATGACCGTTGAGGGTGGATCGAGACCCACCCTGCAATCCTCATCCCGTCACTTTGCTTTTCCTTCCTGATTAGCTGTCCCAGTACAAGCGGCACCGCCACCGATCACAAATCCGCCTTTTGATTTGCATGATCCAATTAGCTTGCCTTCAGAATCATATGTTGTCACAGTAGAAGCACATCCAGACACAAAAGCAGCAACCAAACTCGCGAAAATCATCGACCTCATATCATACTCCATCAAGTTGTTATTGTTTGCCATTGCGATTTTAACTAGCACAAAAACAATGTCAACAGCCAGCACCGCAAAAATCAGAAGCAGCCCCTTCCAATGAAGAAGGGCGCTGTCTCCAGCGCCTTTCCCGTACCACCTCAAGAAGTGATTACTTCTTGGCGGCCTCAATGGACTTCAGCACTTCGGCCTTGGCCACATCGGAACCTTCCCAACCGGTCACCTTGACCCACTTGCCGGGTTCGAGCGCCTTGTAGGTCTCGAAGAAGTGCTTGATCTGGGCGATCAGCAGTTCGGGCAGGTCGGTGTATTCCTTGACGTTCTTGTACAGCGGGGTCAGCTTGTCGTGCGGGACGGCCAGCAACTTGGCATCCACACCACCCTCGTCTTCCATGTTCAGCTTGCCGACCGGGCGGCAACGGATCACGGAACCCGGAGCCACCGGATACGGAGTCACCACCAGCACATCCAGGGGATCGCCGTCTTCCGACAGGGTGTTGGGGATGTAGCCGTAGTTGGCCGGATAGAACATCGCCGTGCCCATGAAACGATCCACGAACAGCGCATCGCTGTCCTTGTCGATTTCATACTTGATCGGGTCGTGGTTGGCGGGGATCTCGATCACCACGTAGATGTCGTTCGGGGCGTCTTTTCCGGGGGGAATGTTGTTGTAGCTCATGATGCTCACTGCTCACTCGGGTAGGAAACGGGGCGGATTATACGCCCCGCCGGTTTTTACTGCACCATTTCCTGATCGGTGAACAGGCCGTCAAACAAAGCCGTCGACAAATAACGCTCGCCGGAGTCGGGCAGGATGACGACGATGGTCTTGTCCGCGTTTTCCGGGCGCGCGGCAATGCGGGCGGCGGCAGCAGCGGCGGCTCCGCAGGAAATCCCGCACAGGATGCCCTCTTCGCGCATCAGGCGGCGGGCGAATTCGACCGCTTCCTCATTACTGACGGTTTCCACGCTGTCGACAAGGCCGAGATCAAGGTTGGCGGGCACGAAATTGGCGCCAATACCCTGGATCTTGTGCGGCGCGGGCTTCAACTCCTCCCCCTTCAGTTTCTGGGTGATCAGCGGCGACGCCACCGGCTCGACGGCGACGGACTGGATGGCCTTGCCCTTGGTCTTCTTGATGAAGCGGGAGACACCGGTCAACGTACCACCAGTGCCGACCCCGGCCACGAAAATATCCACCTCACCATCGGTATCATTCCAGATTTCCGGACCGGTGGTTTTTTCATGAATTTCCGGATTGGCGGGGTTTTCGAACTGCTGCGGCAGGAAATACTTGTCCGGGTTGGAGGCGCGGATTTCCTCGGCCTTGTCGATGGCGCCCTTCATGCCCTTGGCGGGGTCGGTCAGCACCAGCGTGGCGCCCAGCGCCTTCAGCACCTTGCGGCGCTCAAGACTCATCGAGGACGGCATGGTCAGCGTCAGCGGGTAACCCTTGGCGGCCGCGACATAGGCCAGCGCGATACCGGTGTTGCCGGAAGTCGGTTCGACAATCTCCATGCCCGGCTTGAGCAGCCGCACCGATTCGCGAATGCGGAACGGGGTG
>CAZPZK010000458.1:0-2740 GCA_964591095.1 uncultured Moraxellaceae bacterium
ATCCTGAGCATGGTGATGTTCGCCGGGACCGTGCTGGTCCTGGTGGCCTTTATCCTTGCCGCCCGCTCGCGACTGGTTTCGGCCGGCACCGTCACCATCGATATCAATGAAGACCCGGAAAAGCGCATGGAGGTGTCCACCGGCGGCAAATTGCTGCAGACCCTGGCGGATGAAAAAATCTTCCTGTCGTCGGCCTGTGGCGGCGGCGGCACGTGCGGGCAATGCCGGGTCAAGGTCAAGGCCGGGGGCGGCGACATCCTGCCCACCGAGGAGCCGCATTTTACCAAGCGCGAAATTCGCGAAGGCTGGCGGCTCGGCTGCCAGTTGGCGGTCAAGCAGCCCTTGAGTCTGGAGTTGCCGGAGGAGTTTTTCGGCATCAAGCGCTGGGAGTGCGAAGTCCTCTCCAACGATAACGTGGCGACTTTCATCAAGGAGCTGGTGCTCAAGCTGCCCGAGGGAGCGGATGTACATTTTCGCGCCGGCGGTTACATGCAACTGGAGGCCCCGGCGTATCAACTCGATTACAGCGCTTTCGATATCGAGTCGCAGTACCGGGGTGACTGGGAAAAGTTCAAGCTACTGGACCTGAAGGCGCAGACCACCGAGCCAACCATCCGCGCCTATTCCATGGCCAACTATCCGGAAGAAAAGGGTCTGCTGAAGTTCAATATCCGTATTGCCACGCCGCCGCTGCGTCAGTTGCACGAGATTCCGCCCGGCAAGATGTCGTCCTGGGTCTTCAATCTGAAGAAGGGCGACAAGGTGACCGTCTTCGGACCCTTTGGTGAATTCTTTGCGCGGGACACAGATGCGGAAATGATCTTTATCGGTGGGGGCGCCGGCATGGCGCCTATGCGTTCGCACATCTTTGACCAGTTGAAGCGGTTGAAGTCCCAGCGCAAGATCTCGTTCTGGTACGGCGCGCGCTCGTTGCGGGAAACCTTCTATGTGGAGGAATACGACCAGTTGGCCAAGGAGAATCCGAATTTTGAGTGGCATCTGGCCTTGTCGGAGCCGCAACCGGAAGACAACTGGACCGGCCTGACCGGATTTATCCATAACGTGCTCTACGAGAACTACCTGAAGGACCATCCGGCGCCGGAAGACTGTGAGTTCTACATGTGCGGCCCACCCATGATGAATGCGGCGGTAATCAAGATGCTGCTGGATTTGGGGGTGGATCGGGAGAACATCCTGCTTGATGACTTTGGCGGCTGATGCGTCTTTCCTTTTCCGCGCTGGGCATACTGGTGTTGCTGACGGCCTGTTCAAGGCCGTCACCCGAGCCGGTCGCCGTCGGCGGGCTGGCTTTTTACAGCATGGTCTGGCAGGTCAAGGTTTCACGAATGCCGTCTTCCTTGAGTGCGGAGGAGTTGCAGTCCCGCTTGCAGCGTTCGCTGGATCAAGCCAACAAAGTCCTTTCCACCTACCAGCCTGACACCGAGTTGATGCGCTTTAACGCGACGCCTGTCGGGCGTCCGTTTGCCGCCAGTCCAATGTTGACCCAGGCGCTGCGAACCGCCTGTCAGGTCAGCGATGCCACTGACGGCGTTTATGATGTCACGGTGGGCCCGCTGGTGGACTTGTGGGGCTTTGGTCCGAGGGCGGTGCCGGAGCGTATTCCGGCCGCCGGGGAAATCGATCAGGCCCGGGTCCGGGTTGGCTGGCGCAAGCTGGCGATTGACGCCGGGGAGAACCGGTTGACGCGGTTGGCGGATGTACAGGTGGACTTGTCATCAATCGGCGAGGGCGTGGGTGTCGATGCGCTGACCGGGGAGCTGGAGCATCTTGGCATCCACGACTACATGGTGTCCGTGGCAGGTACCCTGCGGGTCAGCGGCCGCAAGCCGGATGGCAGCACCTGGCAGATAGCCGTCGAAAAGCCGGATGCCAGTGGCTTGCCGCAACTGATGTTGAAGTTGCAGGGCAAGGTCGTGGTTTCCACCTCCGGCGCCTATCGCAATTACCACGAAATCCAGGGCGTCCGCTATTCGCATACCATTGATCCGCGTACCGGCTACCCGATTACCCACAAGGGCGTCTCCGTGACGGTGGTGCTGCCGGAAGCCCCGGCCGCTCTCGCTGATGCCTGGGCGACCGCCCTCAATGCCCTGGGGCCGGAGGAGGGATTGGTGATTGCGGACAAGATGCGGATCCCGGCCTATTATCTGGAGAAAACCCCGTCCGGGTTTGTCGAGAAGCAGACAACGGCCTTTCAGCCCTTTATCGGAGGCAACCCGCGATGATGCTGTTTCTGGTGTCCTTTGCCGTCATCCTGCTCATGATCTTGTTGATGGCTGTTGGCGTATGGTGGGGCAAGCGTGAACCCTTGAAGGGGACTTGCGGCGGCCTGAACCGTTTTACCGGTGATAAGGAGTGTCCGGTGTGTGGCGGCGACGCCAACAAGTGCGAAACGGCGGAGGGTAAGGTTGTGGACGGCGATGCCGCCGGCAAGAATCCGGTTGGACGTTGGAAGCCTTGAAGTCGGCAGGGCCTCCAGTTGTCAGCTTGGCCGGTTTATCCGCCCAGCAGGGCCAGCGCCCGTCTGGGGACATCAGTGATGGCGCTGTCCACGCCCAGGTCGCGCATGGCCAACAGGTCGGTATCGCTATTCACTGTCCACGGTGAGACCTTTAGTCCTGCGGCATGAGCCTGTTGGACCAGCTCTGGTGAACACACCGAATAATGGGGCCCCAATGAAACCCACCCAAGTACTACGGCATCGCGAACAGGATCGCCG
>CAZPZK010000459.1:0-2717 GCA_964591095.1 uncultured Moraxellaceae bacterium
GTGCGGGAAGAAGGCCTTGAACTCGCTATACAGCTGCGCCGCCAGCGTCTTGTTGTGCGCCATGACAATGGTCGGCCGCTGCAACTGTTGCACCACGTTGGCGATGGTGAAGGTCTTGCCGGAGCCGGTCACGCCCAGCAGCATCTGGTGCTGCAGGCCGTCGCGCACCCCTTCCACCAGACCGGCGATAGCGGTCGGCTGGTCTCCGGCGGGCTGGTAATCGGTTACCAGTTCAAAGGGGCGCGGAGTTGTCATTTTTTCACTCTTTTCGGGCGGGATTTTCGGGTATTATGCCAGACCTGTTGTCACATCATCATGAACAAGAGGTTGACCCGTGGAACTTCGTCTCTCCGACCGCGTACTGAGCATCAAGCCCTCCCCCACCCTGGCCGTGACCAACAAGGCGGCTGAACTGAAAGCCGCCGGCAAGGACATTATCGGCCTGGGCGCCGGCGAGCCGGACTTCGATACCCCGGAACACATCAAGGCGGCCGCCATCAAGGCCATCGAGAGCGGTTTCACCAAGTACACCGCCGTCGACGGCACCCCCGGCCTGAAGAAGGCGATCATCGCCAAGTTCAAGCGCGACCAGGGCCTCGACTATGCCCCGAACCAGATCCTGGTGTCCTGCGGCGGCAAGCAAAGCTTCTTCAACCTCGCCCTCGCCTTCCTGAACAAGGGCGACGAAGTCATTATCCCCGCGCCGTACTGGGTCTCCTACCCGGACATGGTGCTGATCGCCGACGCCACGCCGGTGTGCATCGAATGCCCGCAGTCGCAAGGCTACAAGATCACCGCCGCCCAGCTGGAAAAGGCCATCACCCCCAACACCAAGCTGCTGGTGCTGAACTCGCCGTCCAACCCGACCGGCATGGTCTACAGCAAGGCCGAGCTGCTGGCGCTGGCGGACGTGCTGCGCAAGCACCCGCAAGTGCTGATCGCCACCGATGACATGTACGAACACATCATCTGGACCGCCGAAAAGTTCGAGAACATCGTCACCGTCGCCCCGGACCTGTATGACCGCACCATCGTCCTCAACGGCGTGTCCAAAGCCTATGCCATGACCGGCTGGCGTATCGGTTACGCCGCCGGCCCGGTCAAGCTGATCAGCGCCATGAAGAACGTGCAGTCGCAGTCCACCTCCAACCCGACCTCCATTTCTCAGGTTGCGGCCGAAGCCGCGCTGAACGGTCCGCAGGACGTGCTGCAGCCCATGGTCAAGGCCTTCAAGGAGCGTCATGACTATGTGGTCGGCGCGCTGAACCAGATCGCCGGCGTCTCCTGCTCCGCCGCTGACGGCGCGTTCTACGCCTTCTGCAATGTCGAAGGCGCCATCGCCAAGCTGGGCCTGAAGAACGACCTGGAGTTCGCCGACCTGCTGCTGAATACCGTCGGTGTCGCCGTAGTGCCGGGTTCCGCTTTCGGTCTGGACGGCCACATGCGTATTTCCTACGCCACCAGCATGAAAGTGCTGGAAGACGCCATCGGCCGCATCAAGAAGGCGATCGAGGGCTGATCCGGCCTGTTATCGGGAGAAGGGGCTTCGGCCCCTTTTTCTTTGCCTGTCGAAGTCCTGTTTATCCGCCGACGCTCTTTTTCCCCGGATAATCACCGCCTGCACCCTTACGGAGTCCCGTCATGTCCGCCCTGATTCTGCACCACTACCCCATGTCCCCTTTTTCCGAAAAGATCCGTGTCATGCTCGGTTACGCCGGACTGGACTGGCAGTCCTGCCGAACCCGGGAAATGCCGCCGCGACCGCTGCTGGAGCGGCTGGCGGGCGGATACCGCAAGATCCCGGTCGCGCAAATCGGCGCCGACATCTTCTGCGATTCACACCTGATCGCCGCCGAAATCGCCCGTTTGTCCGGGAAGCCCGATCTGGCGCCGGAAAACCTGGATGCCGGACAACAGGCCTTCATCAGCCGCGCCGACAATGACCTGTTCTTCCCCTGCCTGTTTGCCGCTGGAACGTTGAAGCTGAACTTGAAGGTGCTAAAAGCCATGTCACTGCCGGATATCGGACGTTTCCTGATCGACCGGGTGAACATGGGTCGCACCGCCCGCGTCAAGGCGCCCAGCCCGCTGAAGGCCAAGGGCATCGTCATGGCCCATCTGGCCGACCTGGAACAACAGTTGACGACGGACTTCCTGTTCGGAGACGCGCCCACGCACGCCGACTTCTCTGCTTACCACAGCCTCTGGTTCATCCATGACCTGGCCGAGTCCCCTCTGTTGCAGGGCCACACCCGCCTGCTGGGCTGGATGGCGCGGATGAAGGCCTTCGGCCACGGCCGGTTCACCGAAATCCGCGAGGCGGACGCCCTGGCCGCCGCCGGCGCCGAGCCGCTCGCCATTCCGCCCGAACACCGGCAGGACCCGCTGATCGGCCAGTCCGTGCGGATTGCCCCCGCGGATTACGGCTGCACACCCACCACCGGCATTCTGGCGGGCGCCACGGACAGCCGCTGGATCCTCGCCCGCCGCGATCCGGAAGCCGGACTGCTGCATGTCCATTTCCCGAAGGCCGGTTACACGCTCGACGCCCTCTGAGCCTGACCGATGACGGCGCCGCCCCGGGCCCGTCATCATCAGCCTGTCATCCAACCGCCACCGGCCTGTCATCCACTGACGTTATTCATGCTACGGAACTTTCCCTGTCCGGAGCCCAAGCATGAACTTCCTGAAGAAACCCCTGGTCGCGGCCCTTGCCG
>CAZPZK010000460.1:0-2709 GCA_964591095.1 uncultured Moraxellaceae bacterium
ACCGTTCTATCAGCTGGTAAAGCGCATTGCCCTCCCCCATATGCGGCTGCAACAAGCGTGAGCTCATCATGGGCGAAAGGGTCAGCGCACAGAAGCCCGATACAATCACAGCCGAGGCCAGCGTTAGCGCGAATTCGGCAAAAAGCTTGCCCGTGCGGCCCTCCGTAAAGGCAATCGGGGCAAAGACAGCCGCCAGGGTGAATGTCATCGCCAGCACGGCGAAACCGATTTCACTTGAGCCCTGCATCGCCGCCTCACGCGGAGTCTTTCCTTCTTCAATATGACGATAGATGTTCTCCAGCACCACGATGGCATCATCCACCACCAAGCCCACCGCCAGCACCATCGCCAACAGGGTCAAGGTATTCACGGAAAAACCCAGCCACTGCATGAATATCAATGCACCCACCAGAGAAACCGGGATCGTCACCAAAGGAATCAGGGTTGCGCGCAGGTTGCGCAAGAAAAAGAAAATGACCAGAACAACCAGTCCCACCGCCTCCAGAATGGTTTTTTCTACCGCCTGGATTGAGTGCTCAATAAAAATGGAGGAGTCATATGCCAATCGAACCTTCATGCCCGGCGGCAAGCTCTGTTCAATACGTGGCAATTCGGCGCGGACGGCCTGGGAGACATCCAGCGGGTTGGCCGTCGACAGTTTGATCACGCCCAACGCTACCGCTGGCTCGCCATTGAACCGGGCAATGCGACGCTCGTCCTCGGGAGCAACCGTCACCTTGGCAACATCACCCAGGCGCACCAGCAACCCTCCTTGCGCACGAAGCACCAAGGCGGAAAACTGCTCGGCAGTATTAAGATCCGTCTGAGCCAGGACATCGAATTCCCGCTTCAGGCTTTCAATACGACCAGAGGGGATTTCCACATTCTGATTGCGCAGGGCCGATTCAATATCCTGTGGCGTCAATCCCAGCGCCGCCATCCTGCCGGCATCCATCCAGATGCGCATCGAAGGACGCCGTTCGCCGAAGATACGGACATCCGAGACCCCCACCAAGGTCTGCAATCGGCTTTTCACCTGTTTATCGGCGAAGATATTGATTTCCATCGGCGTATGGCGGTCCGACGAAAAGGCCAGCCAGATAATCGGCTGAGCGTCTGCTTCCGTCTTGGTAATTACCGGTTCATTGATATCCTGTGGCAGTTTGCCGCGAATGCGGGAGACGCGGTCGCGAACATCACTGGTGGCACTTTCAATCTCCCGGTCCGGTTTGAAGGCAATGGTAATCTGGGAACGACCGGAGCGGCTGCTTGATGACAAATAGTCAATACCCTCAATCCCGGATAGCGAATCCTCCAGCAACTTGGTTACCGTGGATTCGATAATCGCGGCACTGGCGCCGGTATAGGTGGTATCAACGGTAACGGTCGGAATGTCGATATTCGGATATTCGCGAATTGTCAGCCGATCAAACGCCAGCAAGCCCGCCAGCACGATCAGCAGGTTCATCACGATCGTTAAAACGGGCCGGCGTATACAAAGCTGGGGGAGTTGCATCACCAGCCACCCGCTAACGGAACAGCCTGGATCGGAAGATCGGGTTTGGTCAACTTGTTCTGCCCCGAAACCACGATCGTGTCACCGGGCTGAACTCCCTCCAGAACTTGAACTTTCCCGGGCATGCGCTGGCCCGAACGTACCGGAAGGGGCTTCGCTTTACCGTTCACGACCTTGAAAACCACCTGCTTCCCCCCCTGCGCGACCAAAGCTTGTTCAGGCAGCCAAATCGCCGGTGCTGCAGTCTTCATCGGAATTGAAACGGATGCCGTCATGCCACTCCGGATACGTGGGTCATTTTCAGTCAATAGCACGCGCCCCCATAAGGCACGTGTTCCTGCATCCAGTTGCGGCTCAATGACGTAAATTCGACCTTTAAGATTCAATCCGGGAAGAGCATCAAGACGAACATCGACACGCTGGTTGACACGCAGGATTTCCGCACGCCCCTCCGGCAATTTCACATCAACCTTCAAGGGCGAAAAGCTCGACAAGTTCACCAGAGCCTGCCCGGCCTGGACAACTTCACCAACACTGAATTGACGAATGCCGGTTACACTGTCAAAAGGCGCGCGCAACTCAGTTTGTTTTATCCTCGCCCTGAGCACGTTAAGGCTGGATTTCGCCATCGCCACTTCAGCACGTTTGCGTTCGACATCAATATCTGCCACTTGCTGAGACTTCAATAATACCAACTGTCGCCTGTATTCGGCCTCGGCAAGCTCGACTGTCGCCATCTTGGCATCCAACTCGGCAACCAACAGCGCATCATCCAGTTTGACAAGCAAATCACCTTTGCGGACGGATGATCCCTCATTGAAGTGGATCGACACCACGCGCCCCGAAACCTCAGGCCTCAGCAGAATGCTCTCTGCAGGACGTACTGTTCCAATAGCCTGAAAAACCATTTGCGTTGCTGTCGGAGCGGACACTGTCATGACTTCGACAACAGGAGGGGGCCGCCCCTTCTCAGCAGAAATGCCGACCACCGGGATCAGGCTTAATAAAAGCAGCAACCATTCTGAATGAATTTTCATGAACCACTCCCTCACAGAGCCTTGAGCCCAGTTGAAGGTAGCCAATATGGAAAAGAAGGATTGTCTGTGAACCAACAGTTCTACAGTATCACCTCTTAAAACGTAAGCGTCCAGCCGCCCCACCTGTAATCCCGTCCTGTTTCCACTGAAGCTATG
>CAZPZK010000461.1:0-2708 GCA_964591095.1 uncultured Moraxellaceae bacterium
TGTTAAGGTGCTGCAGATTGGGGAGGCCTTCCAGGAAGAGGATGCGGTCGATGAGCTTGTCGGCATGCTTCATCTCGTCGATGGACTCGTGATACTCGTGGTCACCCAGCTTGGCGAGTCCCCAGCTCTTGAGCATACGCGCGTGGAGGAAATACTGGTTAATGGCGGTCAGTTCGTTGGCGAGGGCCTTGTTGAGGTAGGCAATAACCTGGCTGTCACCTTTCATGGTGGTGCTCCGTGGCGTGGGGTAAAGCCGGACGCTAGCTTGCGCCGCCGGGGTTCGTCAACTCCCGATCTTGCCGGGTTGGCGGCTGGCGCGGTCAGGCGACCCGCGGCATGTCCTTGCCCATCTCTGCCAGAGTCTCATCAATGACTTCGCGGGCCGCCGGCACGCAGCGTCCACAGGTGCGGCCCACATTCAGGCACTGGCTGACTTCACGCAGCGAGCAGCACCCTTCCTGGACGGCCGAACGGATTTGACGGTCATTGACGGCGTGGCAAAGACAGATGAACATGATGGCGAAGCCTGCATGCTAATGATGATGAGAACGATTATCGATAAATTGGTGGATGCATGTCAATAACCGGTCGTCGGTCAAGCGACTCCGGGGTCAGAGGGCGCTGCGGTTTTCGTATTCCGAGGTGTCGATGTGATTGAGGGCGGCGATCACGCTTTCATGCACATCGCGCGATTCCTGCGGGTTGTCCCGCATGCTGAGCAGAGCGCCCTTGAGCGTTGAGGAGCGGGTGTCGATCAGGCTGGTCACCGTGGCGGCGCTCAGGCGGACTTCGGCCGAACTGTCGTTCAGGGCCTGATAGAGAAAGCCTTCCAGGGTGGCATAGTCATCCCATTGCAGCATCTGCAGGATGGCCTGTGACCGGACATCCGGGTTGGCGTGGCTGAGGAGGCCGTGCAGGGCGGCGGAGATTGCGTGATCCTTGCCATACAGGTCGATCGGAGCGTCCAACCGGTCCAGCAGATGCACCAGCAGGTTGACATCCTGCTCAGTGCGCAGCAAGCGACTGACCTCGTCATGGATGGCTGGTTCGCTCAAGGAATACCCGGTCAGGATGTCCACGCCAACGCGGCGCATGCCCTGGTCAGCATCCGCAAGGAGGAGGCGGGCGATGCGAAGACCCTCGCCGGACTCCCGGTTGGACAGAAGGGTGGTCAGGCGGAAAAGTTCTTCCTGATGGCCATTGGCGTGCAATTGACGGATGAGCGACAGGGTTTGCTGCTGCCGGTTCGGGATTGTCGGTGTCGAGATACCCGTTTGTCTCGGAATCGTTATCGTGTTGGCGCCTGCCGCTACCGGTTCGGCGACGGGGGAAAGGGGGGCGGCAACGAGGGCGTCTGTGGGGGTGGCCGGGTGGTCCCCGGACAGGCCGCGCCAGGCGGAAGCGCTGGCCAGCAAGACCAGCAGGCTGAAGGCAAGGCGGCTCCAATGGCGTCTGTTCATGGTGAAGTCTCCGTGTCGTCGTATTGCCGTTGGCCCCCGGTTTGGCGGCATGCCTGAACACGCATGCCGGCGTGCGGACAGGCATTTTTCAATATTTACGGGCATCAGGCCGGAAATACTGTGACTTCAGGCACAAAACCGCCGGTGGCGGATTGACGGTAGCAGGGAGGCGACAGGAGGTGTTTCTGGCGGGCAACAAAAAACCCGCGCGAGGCGGGTTTCTTGACATCAGGACTCAGGCTTATGCCATGCCCTTGATGTGGCCGTTCAGGCGGCTCTTGTGACGAGCGGCCTTGTTTTTGTGAATGATGCCCTTGTCGGCAATGCGGTCAATCACGGGAACGGCGGCAGTGTAAGCGGCGGAAGCGGCAGCCTTGTCGCCGGAGGCGATAGCGGCAACGACCTTCTTGATGTAGGTACGCACCATGGAACGCAGGCTGGCGTTATGCTTGCGTTGCTGCTCGTTCTGGCGCGCACGCTTCTTGGCTTGTGCAGAATTGGCCACGGTGGCACTCCTAAAAATAAGTCGGTTGCGGGTAACTAATACCCAAAATCAGGCGGGCGATTTTGCCTAGCTCTCATCCCCAAGTCAAGCACGAGTCGTGTTTTTTAGTGATTTTGACGGGTCAATTCGCTACTATCACCAGCCTTGCCTCCTTAACCATGTCTGTGGCTCGCCGATGTCGTCTTCTCCCGTTGTAACACCCGCCGGTAATCCTCCGCCCGCCAGGAAGGGCGGCTTGTGGCGATCGACGCTGGTGGTCAGCGCCATGACCATGCTCTCGCGGATTCTGGGGCTGGTGCGTGACATGGTGCTGCTGAACGTTTTCGGCGCCGACAAATTGATGGACGCGTTCCTGGTGGCATTCAAGATTCCCAATTTTCTGCGCCGCCTGTTTGCCGAGGGGGCGTTTGCCCAGGCCTTCGTGCCGGTGCTGTCCGAATATAAGAGTCGCGACGGCGATGAGGCGGTGCGGCGTCTGGTCAGCAAGGTGGCGGGGTCCCTGTCGCTGATCCTGACCGTGATTACCGGCGTGGCCATGGTGGGCGCTCCCGCCATCATTTTCCTGTTCGCCCCCGGGTTCCGCGGTGACGAAGTCAAGTTTGATCTGGCCGCCGACCTGCTGGTGCTGACCTTTCCTTATTTGCTGATGATTTCGATGACCGCGTTTGCCGGCGGCATTCTCAACAGCTACGGGCGCTTCGCCGTGCCGGCCTTTACTCCGGTTATGCTCAACGTCACCATGA
>CAZPZK010000462.1:0-2693 GCA_964591095.1 uncultured Moraxellaceae bacterium
GCGTTTCGGTGTTCAATCCCGTCGCGCGCGAGTTCGAGTTCAAGCCCGGCGCGGTGTTCGCCAACATTGTGATCGCAGACGAGATCAACCGTTCTTCGCCCAAGACGCAGTCGGCGCTGCTCGAAGCGATGGAAGAGGGGCAAGTCACCAGTGACGGCGTGACCCGTCCGCTTCCCAAGCCGTTTTTCGTCATCGCCACGCAAAATCCGATGAGCCAGATGGGGACTTTCCCGCTGCCCGAGTCGCAACTGGACCGTTTCCTGATGCGTATTCAACTGGGGTATCCTGACCCCCGCGCCGAGCGCGAACTGCTGACGGGTACCGATCGCCGCAAGATTCTGGCGACACTGCAGCCTATCGCGTATTCCGACCGTCTTGAAGCCTGGCAGCTACAGGTCGACCGCATTCATCTCAGCGAGCCGGTACTGGATTACATGTTGCGGCTGGTCGCGCATACGCGCCAGAGCCGTGAGTTCCCGCATGGTCTTTCGCCACGCGGCTTGCTGGCCCTCAAGCGCGCCACCCAGGCCTGGGCATTTACCGACGGCCGCCAGCACGCAGTGCCGGAAGATGTCCAGGCTGTCTTGTCCTCCGTGGCGGAACACCGCCTGCGCGGCAGCATCGAGGACCAGAATCGCGTGCATTCATTGACGCACCAGTTGATGCAGGCGGTGGACATCATTCACTGACATGGATATGACCGCTTCCCTGAAGTCCGCCTGGCGCGTCCGCTACAGCCGTTGGCTCAACCGCCGCATTCCCCCCACGCGCGACATCACGCTCAACCAGCGGCGCGTCTTTATTTTCCTCACCCGGCACGGCGGGCTGATGGGCGCCTTGTTGCTGTCGCTGTTTATCGCCGGCATCAATTACGCCAACAACCTGTTGCTGGGGATGTGTTTCCTGCTGGGCAGCCTGATGGTGATTGCCATCCATCATACCTTTGCCAATCTGTCCGGACTGCGCGTGACCGCCCTGGGCACGTCGCCGGCGTTTGCCGGTGAACCGGCGGGCTTTACGCTCGGCTTGTCGAATCCGCGCGGCCGCTGCCATTACAGCCTGCAGATCGACTGGGCGGATGCGGCGGAGCATGTTCCCCTGGTCGGCCTGGCGCAGGAGGTGACGCTCTATTTGCGCGCTCCGGAGCGCGGTCTCTTTCATCCGCCCCGATTGCGCCTGAGTACAACATTTCCTCTGGGCTTGTTCCGGGCCTGGACATGGCTGGATCTGGACCTAACCGCGGTGGTGTATCCCCGTCCGATCGCCAGCGAAAGTCTTCCCGTGGGCGCGGGCGAGACGGATGACAGTGAAAACAGCCGTCGCCGGCGTCCCGGCACCGAGGATTTCGAGGCCCTGAAAAGTTTTGTTCCCGGCGATCCCCTGGCCCATGTCTCCTGGAAGCATCTGGCGCGCGGGCAGGGCATGCTCGTCAAGACCTACAGCGAGCCGGTATCCGGCAGTGACACCCTCGACTATCAGGCGTTGGCGGGCATGGATCGTGAAAACCGCCTGTCGCGGTTGGCCTACTGGGTGGAAAAACTGCATCAGGCCCGCCAGCCCTTTGCCTTGCGCTTGCCCGGGCGAGACATTGCCCTGGGTGCCGGCGGCCGTCATCGCGAAGAGTGTCTGACCGCCCTGGCCTTGTTTGAGGTAAAACAATGAACAGCCTGCGCTCCCGCTTCTGGCTGCTGGCAGCCTTGCTGGCCGCGCTGGCACCGCATTTGGGGCGCTTGCCCTGGTGGCTGTTGCTGCTATTGACAGGCACCGGGCTGTGGCGACTGCCCGCCGTGGAACGCAAGGTGCCATTGCCGGGAAAATGGCTGATGGTGCTGCTGCTGCTCGGCGGTGTGGCCGGTATCCGCGCCAGTTACCACACCTGGTTCGGACCGGAAGCCGGGGTCGCATTCCTGATCTTCTGTCTGGCGATGAAGTTGCTGGAGTCTCGCAACGAGCGCGACCATTACATCCTGCTGGTGTTGTCGCTGTTTGTCCTGGCAACCAATTTCCTCTTTGGACAAGGGGTGATGGAGTCTGCTTATTGCCTGTTTGCCCTGATCATCATCACCTCGGCCTTCCTTCAGGCCAACACGCGGACCTTGTCCAGCGGATTTGTCCTGCGCAAATCAGCGGTGATGATTGGCCAGGCCGTGCCGCTGATGATCGTGCTGTTCATGTTCTTTCCGCGCCTGCCGCCGCTGTGGTCCATGAAGCTGACGGATTCCACCGGTCGCACCGGCATGTCCGATTCGATGTCGCCCGGAGACCTGGCCAATCTTGGCCGCTCCGGAGAGCTGGCCTTTCGCGTGGAGTTTGCCGGCGGGCGCGTACCCGCCAAGCGTACCCTGTACTGGCGCGGCCTGACATTTTCCCGGTTTGACGGCAAGACCTGGCGGCCCAGTGTCGATTTCCGCATGGGAGAAAGCGGCCTCGTGGCCTGGAACAACCTGCCGCTGCCGATCTGGACAGAACGCAATATCCGTATTCGTGATACCCGCACCAGCGACTACCGTGTCATCCTGGAACCCACGGATCATCAATGGCTGTATTCGCTGACCGTTTCGCTGTCTACCACGCCCAACATCGGGCTGACCCGGGATTTCATGCTGATCAACCGCGATCCGATCTATCAGCGGCTGACCTACGATGCGCAAAAATACAATGTGGTTGCCCTGGATCCGCAGTTGCCGGACTGG
>CAZPZK010000463.1:0-2653 GCA_964591095.1 uncultured Moraxellaceae bacterium
GGGTGGTGCGCTGGAAGGTCTTGGGCAGCAGGCGCGCCAGCACCGGCTGCGCGAATTTCAGTTGCGTGGGGGACAGCAGGCGGCCCATGGTGTGCAGGCGCATGGCCTTGCCCACTTCCGACAGCAGTTCCAGGTAACGGTCAATGGCGGCGGCTTCCTGCGGGAAGTCCTTCAGCAGGTTGGCGCGGAATTCCGCCTTGCCCGCCACGGCGCTGAAGACCTTGTCGCCGATGTAGAAACGGTCGTATTCCGGGTCCATCGGCGCCCAGTCCAGCTTGCCGCCGGAGAGGTAGTCCATGAAGCGGCGGCTCATGGTGTCGGTGCCCATGTCGCCGATGTAGTGCACGCCCACGTCCCATTCGTAGCCGTTGCGCTCGTAGCTGTGGGTGTAGCCGCCCGCCGTGTAGTGCTGCTCGAACACCGCCACCTTCCAGCCGAGGTCGGAGAGCAGGGCGGCGGTGGTCAGCGCACCGATGCCGGAGCCGACGATCAGGGCGTCGTAGGGGCCTTTCAGGCGCGAGGCGCGGTAACGGTTGCCGATGCGCAGGGTGCTGGGTTTCAGGGCGGCCATGGGTGCTCTCCGGTGCGGGGTGGTTTTTCGCCAGTATATGCAATTTTTTGCATATGACAAGTGTGCTAGACTGGCTCATCCGACAAACGGTCAGACCTTTCAACCCTAGGGGAAACTATGTCATTGCGCCTTGCGGTCCTGGCCATGCTGGACCTGGAACCGGCTTCCGGCTATGCCTTGCTGCGCCGCTTCCAGAATTCGGCGGGCTTCTTCTGGCACACCTCGCACCAGCAACTGTACAAGGAGCTGCACGCGCTGCATGCCGAGGGGCTGGTGGATTGTCTGGAAGTGGAGCAGGACGGCAAACCGGACATGAAGGTCTATACGCTGAACGAGCGCGGCGGGCGGGAACTGGATGTGCTGCTGGCGGCGGCGGCCACGCCGCTGAAGATCCGTGATCCGTTGCTGGTGAAGCTGTTTGCCGGACGGCGGCTGCCGACGTCGGAACTGCGGGCCGAGCTGGAGCGGCACCGCGAACAGCACCGGCAGACGCTGGCGACCTACGAGGAGCTGGTCGCCTATCTGGCGGCGATGCCGGCGGAGCGCAGCCAGCGCTACTTTTATCCGCGGCAGACGCTGCGGATGGGGGTGCTGTATGAAAAGGCCTGGCTGCAGTGGTGTGACGAGGTGATGGCCGATATGGCGGCGCGCGCTTAACGACGCATCCGCGCCGCGTATTCGGCCGCGTTGAGGAAGCGCGGCACGCACTGGGCTTCGAACTCGCGCACCGCTTCCGAGGTGACGTTGGGATTGCGGCGGGCCATGCTGACAAACAGCGTGGTGGTCTGCGTCAGCGCCTGCACGAAGTAGGGGCTGGTGCGGTTGAGTTCATTGTAGTTGGCGATGCGCTCGCGCAGGTAGTTCATCACCTGGCGCTGCATGGCATCCGGATCGACCGGGGTGTTGTCCTTGGTGAAGGCATGGGTCTCGCGGTCGATGCGGCCCTTGCCCTGCACGCGGCTGGCGGAGGCGGACATGTCCCAGGCGCCGCTCATCAGGCTGCAGACCTTTTCGGCAAAGGGCCGGTTGATCGGCTCCTTCAGCGTCACCTGGCGCACGCCGGAATTGAGCGTCACCGGCTTGGCGTCCGTCCCGCAGGGCTGCTGGCTGTAGGTCTTCTGGCCGTCGACTTCGCAGACAAAGATTTCGGCATGGGCTTGCAGGCTGGCGAACAGTCCAAGGGTCATCAGCAGTTTTTTCATGGGGTGCCTTCCGGTGGGTCTATAAAATAAACAAGCGCGGGTCAGCGCACGGTATACATGACATCCGTGACGCAAGCGGACTGGAAACGGGCCTGGCTGTCCGGCGTGGACTCCGGACGGTCGCTGACCTGCGACAGCAGGCGGTCGGCGGCGGCTTCCAGCGCCGCGCCCAGGTCCGGGTTGAGCCGGATGATCGCGTTATAGTTGCTGATGCGTTCGCGCAGGTAGGAGACCAGGCGCTGCTGGTCCATGTTGCCGCCATCCTCGCGGCGCTGGTCGGCGGCCACCATTTCCCAGGCGCCGGCCATGACGCTGCAAAGCTGACCGGCGGAGTTGGGATTGAGGTAGCGCGGCAGGGCGATGCGCCGGACTTCGTTGTTGAGGGCGACGGCCCGGGCGTCCTTGCCGCAGGGTTGCTGGCTGAAGGTTTTGCGGCCGCCATCCTCGCAGACAAAGATTTCGGCGTGGGCGGGCAGACCGGCCAGCAGGCCGAGCAGCAACAGCACTCTCATCGGGGCAATCCCTACGGGCCACAAGGTAATGCGGCATGCTAGGCGGCGCGCGCGCCGCCTGTCAATGCGGACCGCTATCAAAAACGGCAATCAGGCCTTGTCACCCAGATACTGGCGCTTGATGCGCTTCACCAGTCCCGTGCTGTCGTGCTGCCACGGGTGGAAATCGCGACGGTAATACTGCAGGTAGGCCGGGATCCTCTTGCGGAACACGCCTTTCCTTCCCCAGAAATAATCCATGCCTTTCAGCCACAGTTTCAGGTCGCGGCCATAACCGGAATCGCGGATCAGTCGCCAGAAATCGTAGCTGGTATAGCCGACAAACATCAGCGAGGTCAGCGCCATCTGCGACAGCCTTATCCATTCAT
>CAZPZK010000464.1:0-2647 GCA_964591095.1 uncultured Moraxellaceae bacterium
CAACCGGGTGTCTGTGGACACCTCGAGAATGACCACATCAGCACCATTAACGACCAAAAAGTCAGCAGGCCCAAGAACTAGCCGATATCGTGGGCTTTGTGAACAGAGTCGGGCGCCTAGTTCGACGCTCGACACCCTCTCAAGGAGATGAAGTAGGGGTTCGGGAAGCAACGGAACAGGCCACCGACTTACGCGATTAGCATCGCCAGTGACAGTCAGTGCCTTCCATGCGTGCCTCGCTTCCATGGGTCGTCCCAGAAAACGGAAAATAAAGCCCGATAAGCCTTTTGCATAGTTCGTAGCGGCCTGAACTTACCCGCGCCGATCTTGGCGCTGCTGCGCCAGACGTAATCGCCGGTCAGATTGATGTGTTTTCAGCCGAGCGGAAACAGGTACCGCAATAGCGTGTCATCGACCGTCTGCTCGTGGTTTCTTGCCCTTTGCCACACGCCATTTAGAATAGGTACGGGTACGTATACGGATACTTGACCATGCCATACTTCGAAAGGGCGAAGATGATTCTCGATCTCGAGCTCTGTGACCTTGATCTCGACGACGATCGGGTCAACTTTCGCCGAGAGCTCCAGCTTCTACGGCAACGGGTGGCTGCAGCGGGCGACAACGCGTTGCAGCGGCGCGTTGTCGCCGGAGAAGTTTCTGGGCTTGCGAAGCGATGGAGAGGGTTCGTGATTACAGTACTGACCGAGGAAGCACTTGGCGATGCTCGGCCGGGACGCGAGCACGTGCGGGCGTGGCAGCGGGCGATCTTCGGGAAGTCATGTGCCTCTGGCCGTCTCGCACAGTATGCGCAGGAGGCGCGCAGTGGTGGCGGCCGTGGTGAACCAGTGCAACTGCCCGAGGCTGTCGAAGAGGAAGCGAAACAACTCTTCGACCGCTATATCGAGCGCTTTCGCGCGATCGGTTGATGTGATCGGGCGCAAACAGTGAGGCCCAAGGTGCGGCAACACCTTGGGCCTCGACCCATCCGCCTAGCAGGAGGTGATGGAAGTAGCTGTAGCTGCATTTTAGCCAGTTCGTCGGGCTGTTTCCAGTCGGAGTCCGTGCGGCCGTTTTCATATTCGATAGATCAATATCTATTGACCGATATTGACTAATACATAAGCCTATGCGAGGATCATCGTTCGCCATGAGGCGCTCTGCATCTTGATTGATTGCACAGGAGAAGGAAATGGCCAGTCTCAACGAGGTTCGCTTGATCAGCAACCTGGGTAATGATCCGGACGTTCGCGACGTGGGCGGTGAGCCGAACTGTACTGTCAGCGTGGCGACTGCTCGGTTCCGCAAAGGTGAGTACGTGCGTGAAGAAGTCGCACAGCGGCATCGTGTGGCTCTTCGGGGGCAACTTGCCGGGTCCGTGGGGCCCTACCTGACAATAGGGGCGTCGGCGCACGTCGGTGGCTACCTCGAAACGCGCAAGTGGACCGACAGCGGTGGTCAGGATCACTACACTACGGAGGTATTCGCCGAGGGCCTGCAAGGTCTCGGGGCGCGCCTACTCGCGGAGGGGTAGCGCACTACCATCAAGGCGGGCGATGCCCGTTGCATTCTATGAGGCAAGCATGTCAGGAAAATCCAAGATGGCCCCCGAAGAGTTCGATGCCCTGCGCCCGAGGTTGGGGCGGCTGTCGCTCGATACCGTCGAGCTAGCCCGCGAAGTGCTTGTCGATGGTCGCAGCCAGGTGGAGGTTGCGAAGGGGCACGGCATCACGAAACAGCGCGTGAGCGGCATGGTCGCACGCGTGCTTGCCGCGGCACAGGATGTCCCGGCGACGTGGCAGCGGGTCGAGGTATGGGTTCCTCCTGAGCTTGTCGATCAGGTTCGACAGATCGAGGCGGACGCCCGGGCTGTCTTGCAAGAGACAAGGAACGCCAGTGGAAAAGATGAATGAGCAACTGAAGCGCTACGGCTTCACCGATCCCCGTGGAGGCGCGCTCGGCGTGCATCACAGCTTTCAGACTCAGGAAGCGGCCCAGGCCGGCGCTGAGAAGGAAGGAAGCCGCCGCTTCCAGGGTTATAGAGCTGACGGCGCAGTGGCTGCGCATTTCTATCAAGATCATGAAGGCAGGTGGCGCACAGCGCAAAGCGAGTCCGAGATCGAGCGCAACCATAATCCAGAGCGGCTCGCTGCTGTTCGCAGCGAGCACGTCGATCGCATCATGCGCGCTAGCGAAGACGGCTTGCAGGTGGTGAAGGCGCCGTTGACTCCCGAGCTTCGGCAGGCGTTTGCGGATATGGGGATCAATCCGCAACGCAACCGGGATGAGCGTCTGCAGGGTGGAATCGAGATGCGCACCGAGCAGTTCCGCCAGTACGGCACAGACGGCCTGCCTGCTGCCGATGTGAGGCGCTGGGCTGATCTTGACGCGCGGGCGCTCGAGGTTATTCAAGATCCACAGATTCGCCGCGATGCCGCGGCGATGATGGCAGGCAACAGCCTGGGCAATGACGAGTACCGGAAGAGTCTAGAGGCGGGGCATCGGGGCGTGGCGGTGGAGGTGGCGGCCGAGATTGGCCGGCGAGATCGTTCGGCCGATACGCCCGAGCTTCAGACGGCGCTGGCGCGTGAACATGTTGCTCTGCACCGTCAGGCCGGCGAGAACCCGGCTGAGCGCGAGCGCTGGGAGC
>CAZPZK010000465.1:0-2646 GCA_964591095.1 uncultured Moraxellaceae bacterium
CTTTTTGTTGTGAAAAAGACAGGGGCGAATCGTAGTACTGACTGCTCAAACTTTAGCCTGCGGCTGCGCAAGCCTGAAAGTTTATTCTCGCTGTTGCTCGAACCTGCCAGTGACTATCGGGATGGAACATACTCCTATTACTATCGAAAACAATCCGGTGAGCGACAACGTGATGAGTACGCCTCTGCGGCGCATGAAACTCGTGGATTTTTCGAACAGCGAGGTGTGGGGGGCGCAGAAAAGAAGTGCTTCGATAAACCGATGCAAACACTATGGGGGCTGATGTACAAGCTGCTCGAACCTGCAGATCGTGCAAAGATCGAAGGATTCATGCGCAACACTGCGCAAGCCGAGAACTTTGGACACTACCTGAAGAACGGTTTTCTTTTTGCCAGCCCGGTCATTGTTGAGTTGTACTGTTGGTATACCGAGTTTTGCAGGACCGGGGAAAGGGGTGATGTACAGCAGCGCTACCTGGCTTTTTTGGACTTCATCAACAACAAGTTGAAAAAATCCCTGGCGCTCGCTTTCTTCCGCGCCGCACTGGAAACGTTTGAGGCACTTCGGGAGAACTGGGAGGATTATGGCAAGGACAATTGGCATGTGCTGACAGGGCTAAGCAGCCCAGCTTTTTATGCCAGCGGCTCAGTCAAGGATCGACAGCGGTTGATCCTCGGTTTCAATAGCCCCTTCTATCCAAATGTGCTGGCAGCAACCTCAGTGCTACAGGAAGGAGTGAATCTGCACCTGCAGTGCTGCAAAGTACATCACTACGGTATCGCATGGACGCCAGGTGATAACGAGCAGCGCGTTGGACGCGTGGATCGACTCTTTGGCAAGATCAATGCCCAACTGGAAAGAAACGGTTGTGCTGAATTGGCTATTCACTACCCATATCTCGCGCGTTCATTTGACGAAGAGCAGCTGGCGTCGTTCATCCGTGAGAAGTACCTCATAGAGGAGCGCATGGATTCATGCAGACAGCCCAAAGCCAACACAGAAATCGATCTTCGCAACGCTACTGAGCATTGGACAAGTTATTTACGCAAGCCTTCAAACGGTCCACTGACAGTGGCTATCAACGATCCATTTCCCTACGATCCGAAAGAAGCAAAAAAAATATAGTTGGAGGAGCGTCAGGAGGCATCCAGAGCTATATGGCTCAATAGCACTGTCAGTGTTGCCACTCGGGGGGGGATCGTCGCTTGGCGGTTCCGGCTTTCGTTGAAGGAAAAAAACATGAGGATCATCGGAGGAAGGCATTGACTCCCTCCGATGATTTTTCTAGTCGAGTTTTAGTTGACCAACTTGGAGTAATTCTCTGGATCGGGAAGCGACTCCTCAATTTCTTCGATACTGTCAATGGAACTCACCGACAAACCATTGCGCCCCAAAATCTCTGCCAGTACGGCATCCTGGATCGTTTCAGACACTGCGGTAAAGGTGCGAGGAACCCGCACTTGCTGGCAGCCACTGGGTCGGGAAGAGATTCCTCAATTTCTTCGATCGTGGTAATGGCACTCACCGAGATGCCGGAACGCCCTAGGGTTTCAGCCAGCACAGCATCCTGAACGGTTTCAGATGCCATCAAGAATTCCCGAGGGACGCGGACCAGTGCTGAGTCTTCCTTGTTGCGACGCAAGAAGCGGGATTTGAACGTGACCCGGAGCAGAATACCGGAGTGCGGTCTGATGCAGTCTTGCGTGGCCTTAACAACAGACCCTTCTCCGTATTGGGCTTCGAACCAGATCGCCTTGAGTTTGGTAAACATCCCGTTATTCCCCCTGCGGTTCAGCTGAAAAAGAAAATAGATGACCAGAATTGCAAAGAAGACGCCCATGGTGACTCCTCCTCATGGAACAAAAATAGTCGCCCCTCGAAACAGCAGAGGCTGACTCTGGCATACCGTCAGCCTAAGGTTGATCCGCGACAGGTTGTGTCAGAGCCAGCGAAAAGGGACAGGAAAATTACTGGCGCTTGATTATTGGCCGCCCGTAGCGTTGCCAATCCGTCGATCCAGCTTGTCAACCAGGCCTGTCCGTCGGATTGTGGGGTTTGGCGATGGCGGACTCGGGGAAATGCCAGATTCATCTGACAGATCAGGCTCCGACTCCCGGCGGTAGAATTCTTCCAGCACCTCCGGTATCTCCTCCTCGCTGAACTCAAACGCGGCATTGCCAAAGCCTATCCGCCCGGCGGCATCCAGCGCCGACTGGTCCAGCCCCACCTCGCGGCGCTGGTCATCCAGATCCTTCGCCGCCGTCACCGCCTGCGCCAGCGTCATCCCTTCGCGCACCGTCAGATCCACGTAGAAGATCGCCGACCGGTGGCTCTGGGTGGTGCTCTTGCCCCGAAGCCGAAGTTGCAGCGGCATACTCGCCAGCAGATCTCCCGATACTGCCTGGTAATAGCGCAACCGCGCCGCCAGCGTCCGGATGCTGTTAAAGCCGGTGGTGCGGAAGATGAAAGTGCCGATCTCGTCATCATCCCCCAACTTCACGTTCAACCTGCCATAAGGCTTGCACATCCCCTTGTCCGCAAAGTCACAAAGCAGGGGGGAGGGGCACTCCAGCGTCTGAACACCCGATTGCGTAAAGCGCCGGCACTGCTCCCCGTTGCCGACACACAGTGGTCGCCCAGTCTGGC
>CAZPZK010000466.1:0-2633 GCA_964591095.1 uncultured Moraxellaceae bacterium
ACGGGCATTGTCGCCGCTTAACATTCAAACTGCGAGGGTTTTTACACAGTCTGAAATCTGTCGGCTTTTTTTATGCCTGTCATCTGGTTACAGTTTTAAGGTAAGCGTCCAGCCGCCTCACCTTTCTTCCGGACTTCTGCTCGGATCTTGGGGAGTGGATCGTAACGGCAGCAACTCATCAATTCGGCTGTTCGGCCAAGTCGGCAGTTTCTCCAGCGTCTCCTTCAGCCAGGCCTGCGGGTCCAGTCCGTTCAGCTTGGCCGTGCCCAGCAAGCTCTGAATCGCCGCAGCCCGCTGACCCGCCCGTTCAGACCCGGCAAACAGCCAGTTCTTCTTTCCCAAGGCAATCGGTCGAATGCAGTTCTCCACCGCATTGTTATCCAGTGGCAGGTCCGCCCGTGTGGCATACAGGCTCAGGGCCGACCACCGCTTCAGGCTGTAGGCGATCGCCTTGAAGGCCCCTGTTCCCGGGGCCATGACCAGCGCCTGTTCGTCCAGCCACGCCTTGAGCGCGGCTAGTCGCGGCAGGCTCTCCGCCTGGCGCACCCTCAGACGTTCCTCCGGCGTCATGCCCCGCGCTTCCTGCTCAATCGCATACAGGTCGCCAATCCGCCGCAAGGCTTCCGCCGCCATCGGACTCCGGTTGGCCACATGCAGCTCATAGAACTTCCGCCGCGCATGCGCCCAGCAGCCAACCTCCGTCACCTCCGGCCCGAACAATGCCTTGTAGCCGCTGTAATCGTCGACCACCAGACATCCCCGCCAACCCGTCAGGAAGGTCTTGGCATGGATGCCCGCGCGCCCGGCCTGATAATCAAACACCACGATCGGCGGCCCCTCGTCCAGCGCACCGCTGCGGTACACCCAGAGGTAGGCCCGCTTGGTTTTCCCCGCCTTCGGGGCCAGTTGCTGCACCGGCGTTTCGTCCGCGTGCAGGACCCGGCGGTTCCGGAGCAGCAAGGCCAGACGCTCCGCCAACGGCATCAACTCCAGCCCGATGCGGCCCACCCAATCCGCCAGCGTCGAGCGCGGCAACGGCACTTCCTGCCGCGCCGCGATCTGCTCCAGCCGGTACAGCGGCAGGTGGTCCAGGTACTTGCCCGCCACCACCCACGCCAGCACGGCGGCCGTTGCCGCGCCACCGTCAATCACGGCGGGCGCGGCCGGTTCGGCCACGACCCGTTCGCAGCTTCGGCACGCGTATTGCGGGCGGATATGGCGCAACACCCGGAACTGCGCCGGGATGATGTCGAGCTGTTCGCTGACGTCTTCGCGGATCAGGCGCAGCGCCTCGCCGCATTCCCCGCAGGTGCAAGTGGCTGGCTCGTGGCGGATGTCGATGCGCGGCAAGTGGGCGGGGAAGGCCTGACGGCCAGCGCGGCGGCGGCGCCTGCCCGGGGCGCTTTCGCCAGCGAGAGCGGCTTCGGCTTCCGCCGCGAGGTCATCGACACGGGCCAGCAAGTCCGCTTCGTCGGCATGGCTGTCTTCGGCAAAAAGCGATTGCTGCTCGGCGGGCAAGGCTTCGGATTTGCGGCCGTAGCGCATCCGCCGCAGGTGGCTCAGCTCCAGGGCGAAGGCTTTGTTGGCTTGCTGGAGCCGCTGCACCCATCGCTCCTTGCTTTCAAGCTCCTGTTCCTTGTTCTGGATTTCCTGTTCCTTGTTCTGGATTTCCTGATCCTTGTTCTGGATTTCCTGATCCTTGTTTTGGATTTCCTGATCCTTGAGACGCAGCAATTCCGCCTGCCGCTGAACCAAAGCCCGCAGAGTCGCCAAGTCATCCGGCGTGGTGGAAACGGGGTCGGTCAGGGCGGTCTTATTCATGCCGCCATTGTATCATAAAGCCGGCAATAGCATTGCACTGCAATGGTTTTAGCTTGTTTCAGGGATTCAGGAGACCTGCCAGTGGGCGGGCGACGGCGGCGCCAGTCTCTGCCAGTCGACGCCGCTCACCAGCCATTGCCACTGGGTTTCCGTGAGTACATGGCCAGCCGCCGCCGAAGCAGGCCAGACAAAGGTTCCCCGGTGTAGCCGTCGCTGACACAGCCAGACCCCGTTACCATCCCAGACCAGCAATTTGAGCCGGGTGCGCCGGCGGTTGCTGAAGGCGTAGGCGCTCCCGTCACATGGGGAGCGGCCAAGGGTGTGCTGGATGCGGGCGGACAGACTGTCGGCCCCCAGGCGCATGTCGACCGGTTCCAGGACAAGCCAGACCTGTCCGGGCCGGATGCAACTCATGGCAAAGCCCTCAACAGTTCCGAAAGCAGGGGCAGGTCCGCCAGGATCTCCAGCCGCCAGCCGCTGGGGCTGTGCAGCACCACATTCTGGGCAGGGGCCTCATGGCGGGCGGCCTGTGCCCGCTTGACCGGAACCAGTGTCAAGGCGGGTCGTGACGATGGGGAGGACTGATCGGTTCGTGGCAACCGGGCCCGCCAGTAGGTAAACGTGGCCAGCTTGAGCCGGTGCTGTTCGCAGTAGGCGCTCTGGGTGAGGCCGCTGGTTTCCCAGGCTTGAAGGTGTTGCTGCCAGTCAGCGTGTTTTTGGAGGCGGGTCATGTGTCAGGCTCCTGAAGGGGGGAGCCCATAGCTTCAGTGGAAACAGGACGGGATTACAGGTGGGGCGGCTGGACGCTTACG
>CAZPZK010000467.1:0-2619 GCA_964591095.1 uncultured Moraxellaceae bacterium
TATCGCAAAACGGCGTTGACGGACATACAGGGACTGCCCCCCTTCCAGCGTTACCGTGGGGGTTCCCAACGGCTTGTAGTGCTTGACCGACATGATGCCATCCCGAAAGATGACCTCGTTCTCGGTCTTGTCGGACAGAATGTATTGGGCCTTGTTGACCCGGCGCTGGACCACGTTCTTGACAAATGCCGCGCTGGTTCTGGCCAGACGGGAAGCCCTTTCGATTCGACTTGTGCTCATGTCACACCTGTAAGCGGGGTTTTGGAGAATTGTAGGCACATTCCCTTGGCTTGGGCAGTCCTGTCCGACACGATGCGAGCGGTACAATCACGAAACCTGAAAAAAAACGGGGATGTCCTTACCGGCATCCCCGTTTTCTCCTCCGCCAGGTCAATCAATGCCGACTGGCGCGATCCTTTTCTTCCACCACCTCTTCCGCTGCCGTCGGCAAGGCGGCCGGCAAGGTATCCGGCAAGGGCTCCGGCTGCCGGGTCAGGGCGATCGCCAGCACTTCATCAATCCATTTGACGGTCTTGATCGTGAGATCGGCCTTGATGTTATCAGGGATTTCCTTGAGATCGCGTGCATTCTCCTCGGGAATGATCACCGTCTTGATGCCGCCGCGATGCGCGGCCAGCAGTTTTTCCTTGAGGCCGCCGATAGGAAGTACCTGCCCGCGTAATGTGATTTCGCCGGTCATCGCCACATCGGCGCGCACGGCAATACCGGTCAGGACAGACACCATCGCGGTGCACATGCCGATACCGGCGCTGGGTCCGTCCTTGGGTGTCGCCCCCTCGGGCATGTGGATGTGCAGATCATTCTTCTCGTGGAATTCAGGAGAAATGCCCAGCAGCCGCGAACGCGAGCGCACCACCGTCAGCGCCGCCTTGATCGACTCCTGCATGACGTCCCCCAGCGAGCCGGTCATGGTGTAGTGGCCCTTGCCGGGCGTGGTCACCGCTTCAATGGTCAGCAGTTCGCCGCCCACCGACGTCCACGCCAGACCCGTCACTTGCCCGACCTGGTCTTTTTCCTCGGCCTTGCCGTAGTTGAACTTGTAGACCCCGCAATATTTCTCCAGATTATCCGCCGTCACCACGGTCGCGCCGGAACCCTCGCCCAGCACCGCCTCTTTCACCACCTTGCGACAAATCTTCGAGATTTCACGCTCCAGGCTGCGCACCCCGGACTCGCGGGTATAACGACGGATCAACTCGCGAACGGCGGAGTCTTCCACCTTGAGTTCGGCATCCTTGAGGCCGGCGGCGCGAATCTGCTTGGGAACCAGATATTGACGGGCAATCGCCACCTTTTCATCTTCGGTGTAGCCGGGCAGGCGTATGACTTCCATGCGATCCAGCAAGGGCGCCGGGATATTCATCGAATTGGCGGTACAGATGAACATGACTTCCGACAAATCGTAGTCCACATCCAGATAATGATCGTTGAAATGACTATTCTGCTCCGGATCCAGCACCTCAAGCATGGCGGAAGCAGGATCCCCGCGCATGTCCGAACTCATCTTGTCGATTTCATCGAGCAGGAATAACGGGTTCTTGACACCGACCTTGGCCAGCTTCTGGATAAGCTTGCCAGGCATGGAGCCGATATAGGTACGGCGGTGGCCGCGGATTTCGGCTTCATCGCGGACGCCGCCCAAGGCCATGCGGACAAATTCGCGCTTGGTCGCCTTGGCGATCGACTGTCCCAGCGACGTCTTGCCGACACCGGGAGGCCCCACCAGGCAGAGCACCGGTCCCTGCAGCTTCTTGACGCGCGACTGCACGGCGAGATACTCCAGGATGCGTTCCTTGACCTCTTCCAGGCCATAATGATCGGCATCCAGAATCTGCCGCGCCGCTTTGAGGTCAATGCCGATGCGACTGCGCTTTTTCCAGGGTACGCCCAGCATCCAGTCGATGTAGCCACGAACGACGGTGGCTTCCGCCGACATCGGCGGCATCATCTTCAATTTCCGCAGTTCAGCGTCAACCTTCTTGCGAGCTTCGGGTGGCATGCCGGCCTTCCCGATGCGCATTTCCAGCTCGGCAATTTCGTTTTCCGGGCCGCCGCCTTCGGCGCCCAGCTCACCCAGCTCCTTTTGAATCGCCTTGATCTGCTCGTTGAGGTAATACTCGCGCTGGCTCTTCTCCATCTGTTTCTTGACGCGGCCGCGAATTCGCTTTTCCACCTTGAGGATATCGATTTCGGACTCCATGATCGACATCAGGTGTTCCACCCGCTGCTGGATATCCGTCATATCAAGGATTTCCTGCTTCTCCTCCAGTTTCAACGCCAGATGGGCGGAAATGGTATCGGCCAGGCGCTCCGGCTCCCGGATCGAGTTCAAGGAATTCAAGACTTCGGGAGCAACCTTCTTCGCCAGCTTTACATATTGTTCGAATTCATTCAGCAGTGACCGCGCCAACACCTCGCCTTCATTGTCATGCAACGGCTTGTGGGCAATCTGGCTGAGCGTAGCCAGCCAATAGCTGCCGGTATCGGCCAAAGTATCAAGGCGACCACGATATTGGCCCTCCACCAGCACCTTGACCGTGCCATCGGGCAATTTCAGCAGTTGCAGGATTTGAGCCACCGTTCCGATGTCATAGAGAC
>CAZPZK010000468.1:0-2606 GCA_964591095.1 uncultured Moraxellaceae bacterium
ATCGCGGTGGGCGACTGGTAAAACGAAATGTCGATGATGGGTTTCATGGTATCCTATGCAAAGGCGAAGAAACCGGCCGCGATGACGATTTTTTGTCCGCTGGCGGTCCAGGCCCCGCCGGCCATATCCTTATAAACGCGCATCCGTGTATCATTGTTGAGCACGTCAACTCGGATAGGCGCAGTCAGCGCACTTCCAGCGTTCATGCCCGCGCCCGCGCTTGTCCAAACGTACGAGGCGGTACCGGTGTTGATGGAGGTTTTGCTTGCCGGTAGGGTGATGTATGTGTTCGCACTGTTGCTGGTGCCATCCATGAACAGGCTGAAGTAGCATATATTCCCAACAATGGTGTAGTAGCCCTTCGCGGTCGTCATCGGCGAGGTCCAGCCCTCCGTTGACGCCGGCGTCCAGGCTGTCGGTTGCCCGCCAACCAGGTTGCCCTGCGAAATTTTCATGCTCGCGCCCACGGAGGTATCCACAATTTCAAGCATGTCATCACTGGCCACCGCCGTTAGCTCAGACAGGTCTGTGATTTTTTTATTTGCCACTGAAACCTCCTAAAAGATACTGACCGAGCCGTAGTTGGGCTTGGGAATATATGCCGCCGCCATGTAAGCCACGTCCCCGTTGCTGTTGAGCGTTAACGCGGGTGTGAGCGTGTCGGTGGTTGTGATTTTGTAGCCAATCGAGTACCCGCTGGCGTTGTAAAGTTCTGTCACGCCCGTCGCGGTGATGGTCTTGCCTGGCGCATTGAGCACGGTGACAACCAGCCCGCTCGGTCGGCAAGCGATGGCGCGCGAGACGCCGGACTGGTTGGACCCAAACGTGCTATCCGTTGCCAGCACCCCGCTCGACTTTTTCACCCCGCCGAAACAGGCAATCATGAAACTTGTTTGCATGTGGTGCGTGATGGAATATGAACCCGCCGCCCAGTTATCCGGTATCTCAAGATACGCAATCGCCGCCGAGCCGTAAGAGCCGTAGCTTTCCGGTGTGTTGAGCACCTTTACCACCGTCATCGCCGAGCCGTTATAGGTTGCATCGCGCGTGTCAGTGGCTGACGTGCCAGCCGCAAGGAATAGGAGCAGCCGGTTTTTCCCGTCAGGCAGATTGTAGGTCGGCGTGATGTTATAGCCGTCAAATGGAGCCGTTCCGAGGAGGTGAATCATGAGATAGTCACCGTCAGGATAGCAAACAGCCCCTTTTGCCCCGCGTTGGCCGTGGCGGTCCCGCCTCCGTGGTCCGCCACCACGATATTCAACCAGTCGCCTGTCGCGAGGCCCTGATACGTGGCATTGATTGCCCCGCTGGTCCCGGTATAGCTGGTCAGTTCGGTGGCGTCGATTTTCGCGGTGGTGGAAAGCATGCTGGCAACCGCCGTGCCCCTGACGCGCTCCACCTGCATGGCCACCGTCCCCGCCGTGCCGGCTGTGGAAATAGCCGCCTCAGCCGCCGTCACCACCCCGCCGTTCAAAACGGCCGGCACCACCCAGCGGTGCGCCGTGCCCTTGTAGGTCGGCTCCTCCCAGTTAATCGCTTCGATGCTGATGGTCTTTGTACGCGCTTTGCTGTAGACGTCAGCGACGTTATCCCTGACGTCCGAGTTCATCATCGCCGCCGTTACGGTCTCGCCGGCTGTCCATGTGCGTGGTGTGGTATATGCCATGCCACCTCCTAGTATCCAAGTATGGTTGTGCCAGTTGTTGGGTCATCCCCAGCCAGCACGCTGTAAATCGCATCGTCCAGTATCCACGCGGTATAAACGTCATACTCCGCGTCTTTGAGTTCATAGGTGTATTCCACTACATCCCCGTTGCCGATGCTGAAGTTGATGCGGTGGATGAAGGCGTCCCGGTTTAACCCAGCTGTATCATCCACGATTTTTATTTTGTCCCCGACTTGAAGACACAAAAAAGCCATCGCGTAAAAATCTGTGGACGTTTCCCCGTCGCGGTTGGCCGAAAATGTGACGGACTGCGGCGTGGTGAGCTTGTTTTTGTGCTTTGACAGCATCGCGGTGGCAACATCCTCCGTCACCAGCGGGTTATCCTGGTACGTCATCTCGAGCGTGAGCGGCTTGTCGCCGTCTGTATTGATGAGCGTAGCGTCTTTCTTGACAATCTCAACCGGCCTGTAGGTATAAACGGCCTTGCCGCGCGCCTGCAGCAGCGTGACATAGCCGGTGCTGGCGTTGTTGTTTTTTAGCGTAAATTCCACGCCGTTGACGCCGTAAGACGCGGTAACGGATAGGTCAGCGGTGATATTCGTTCCTGAACCGTTTTCGGCTGTGTTGAAAAGGTAATCGGTGGTGGCAGTTGGGGAGACGGTTGAAACAGCCGCGACGGACTGCGCCTGTTGGCTCGGGTCGCGGAATGTGCCCTTGATGGTGACGGTCTGCCCGGAAGTGATTGAAATTGGCTTATCGAGCGTGAAAAGCACCACGTTGTTAGCGTCTGTCTTGCGCGGATACGCCCGCGCGTTGACGCGGTTGTAATATGCTCGCGCGTGAGATAACCCCATCGACCGCCAGCCTCCCGTGAATGTCGCGCTCGCGGGTGTAAAAGTGTCCGAGATGATACGGGTATAGGAGTGTTCCGGACTAGGTA
>CAZPZK010000469.1:0-2606 GCA_964591095.1 uncultured Moraxellaceae bacterium
ATCCAGTTTGCGTACATCATTGCCTGTAGCCTCGTTGGTATCGCTACTGTTCAGTGTAGCAGCAGGGGCGTCAATCATTCTGGAGACTTCAGCCAGACAGTAGTCGCTCGTAACATACTGGCCGGTTAAAGGTGCCCTGGCTGGATAAGCGTTCATCAACAGTGGAACCTTGAGATTACATTGCTTGAGTTGTCATGTGCCGCGAGGGCAACGGCAAGAGACTTGATGGACTTCCTTCCTGGAACCCCTGCTTTAGACTCATTAATGTTAAGGGGATGGAGATGGGTGAGTTGGTACTCGAATCCAATTCGAAGAAATTAAAGCACGGTAATTTTACCGTCTTGCACTATTTTCAATGCTGCATTTTCTTTGCCGCCTTACTAGTGCTTTTGGGTGAGGCTGGAATAGCTGGAATTGGAGGGTCTTCGATATTAGACTCGGCTTCTCTTGGCTCCCTGCCAGCACAAAGAGAGTGTTTTATTTTTTCAAATCCTGATTCTCCAATAACATCAGCAACGCCCATCGGGAAAGAGCCAAGCATGTCAGAAAAAATAAACTTCCCGTCTCTATAATAATCATAGCCAACAACAATAAGCCTTCCATCACAATGCGAGTTTGCCGTTGCAACCACGGTGTCGTAACTATCACTGCGCCACCCAGATGGGACAACTTTAAACTTTTTGCTAATTTCGCTTGTTTTTATTCTTATTTTTGCAGCGTATCCTTCGTTGTTCGCGATGAATACGGTGCATGAGTTCAAGCCAATGCTGTACTCAGGATTTGCGGCAACAGTTTGCCAGCAGTCGCTTGTGTTTTCTTCGTCTTCAATGCTATTGAATACAACTGTTGATGCATTTGTTTTTTTATTTTTCCTAAAGGACTCTTGGTTTGTGGGTTTTGATGAACAAACGAAATCAAGGGTGGTCTCTCCTGTCGTTTCAGGAATGACATCCTCAAAGGCGCCGCGATTTATAGGCCATGATTTTGATGTTACCGACTCTTCATTATAATAGTATGAAATTGTTTTGGTTGTTGATGTTCTATTGCTGCAGTCGAAATACTGCAGGCTTATTGCGCTATCGTAATCGCGATCATTAAAACTATCATCTTGTACTTTATCTGCTGATGAAAATACTGTCTTTATCCACGCCTTTTTTAACTTACCATCTAAAGTAATAGAGCATCTATCTACAAAGCCCACAGCACTTCCAGAAGCAGCCTTGGAAACAAGATCCCAGCACGCCCCAAACGATACAGTCGGGGCGGCCAGCAATGCGGCGATGGCGGCAAATTTCATGGGAATCTCCATATTCACTGAATTGGGCGGTGATTGAGGTTTGGCAAGTGGCAGCGATTAAAGCCTACGCCCAACTGCACCGCCCATCAAGACCGAAAGCCTGATGCTCTGCCGCTTCCGGTTATAGCCTACAACACTTCAGGAAGAGGTTATATTTTTCACCCTTCGTATTGTGATCAACACAAGGTTGATCAGTATGGCATGTAAACGCGCTGGTCATGCAGCATAGCCCGCAACTCGCGTTCTTGTTCCCGCCACTCTCGGGAACGGAACCCATGCCTGTAGCTATTTCGTGCACTGGCGGCCTTGCCGGTTTCGCTGACGGGTCCGGTTGACTGCTCCCACGGCCTCCAGGTTCGAATCAACTCTGCCTGTCTGGCCCGTCGTTCCGGAGTCCACCCGTTCGCCATCGCGCACCTCCAATAGTTTGTTTGATCGTAAACCGTTTTCCACCTGCGGAGGAGGATTGTTGACCTGGACGTTGCCACCAATGTTGGCTTGGCGGACAAAGGCAACTTGGCCTGGATTTTTGATGCCGCCCAGCACCTCCAAGGTGCGAGAGCATTGGGACTGCGCCTTCAAAGCCAGCCGCAGCAGTCTGTCGGCTGCAGCCATGTCCCGACCCATGCTGTTGTGGGCAAGATTGGACAAGCCGCAAAAGATACTGTTCAGCGCAGCGGCTTGAGACGCCAGCAGATCGCAGGCCCCATTCATGTCACCATCCTGCAAGCGCTGAAGCGAGTCACCGATAACTTCGGCGGCTTCACCAATTCCGTGGTCGTCACGACAGGCACCGTATGTCCAGGCTACCGTGGCATTGCTGTATTTCGGTGAATGGGCAACTTCAGCTATGGAATTGGCCTCTGTTCTCAAGGTTGGCTTGGATGATGTAGTCATTGTGTAGCCTCAAGCGCAGCAGCCTCATGGAGCATCCGCCCTTCTAGGCAATATTTCCCCGATCTCGGATAGCAGAACGAACAGGCAGTGAAGTGATTAACGAACGCCAGTTCAGCCGGGCGGTTGTCGATGCCGTAGAGCGGTCTGCGTAGCGTTTCTAGGTCTGTATCACGATCATGGCCGGTCAGTGCATCCAGCGCCGTAAAGCCTGCCTGTAATCCCCGGATGCGGGCCTGAATGACCACGGCCACAAAGTCCCCATGAATGCGCTCCGGGTGCGGGAATTCCGTCAGGTAGGCGGCGTATCCGTTGCCGGTGCGCTCGGCCTGACGGCAGTACAGGTGGTCTTCGATGCAACAGTCCCGGCAGGTCGCCAGATGCGGCAGCAATTCCCGTTGCACCTGGCGAAGAT
>CAZPZK010000470.1:0-2604 GCA_964591095.1 uncultured Moraxellaceae bacterium
CCAGCACCGCCTGCGGCAGGATCAGGCCGTAGGCGGCCACCACCATCAGGTCGGGTTCCAGTTCCGCGAGTTCGGCCTGGGCCGAGGCGTCGCGCAAGGAGGCGGGCTGGTAGACCGGCAGCTGGCGGGACAGCGCCAGCGCCTTGACCGGCCCGGTTTCCAGCTTGCGGCCGCGTCCGGTGGGGCGGTCGGGCTGGGTGTAGACGGCGACGACGTCATGACCGTTCTGCAACAGGGCGCGCAGCGATTCAGCCGCGAATACCGGCGTGCCGGCGAAGACGATGCGTAACGGACTACTGGGACTGGACAAGAAACAAACCTCTCCTTCGGGGTGGGGCGCTAGGCGCGCTGTTTTTGCAATTTCTCAAGCTTGGTCTTGATGCGCTGGCGTTTCAGCGGCGACAGGTAATCGACAAACAGCTTGCCGTCCAGGTGATCGACCTCGTGCTGCAGGCACACCGCCAGCAGGCCGTCGGCCTCAAGGGTGAACGGCTTGCCGTCGCGGTCCAGCGCCTCGACGCGGATGCGCGCCGGGCGGCGGACTTCGTCGTAGGAACCGGGAACGGACAGGCAGCCTTCTTCATAAGGCACGCAGTCCGGCGTCAGCGGGGTGATGACCGGATTGATGAAGACGCGGGGATCGCTCTTGTCCTCGGAAATGTCCAGCACCAGCATGCGGAGGTGCTGGTTGACCTGCGTCGCCGCCAGGCCGATGCCGGGCGCATCATACATCGTTTCAAGCATATCATCGGCCAGCCGCCGGATGTTATCATCCACTCTGGACACAGGTTTGGCCCGGGTCCGCAAGCGCGGATCGGGGAAATGGAGTATTGGAAGCTTTGCCATATTGCCAACCACCTGCCGTTAAATCACAACAATGCTTGATAAGCACTTGAGCATGTTGTAAAAGTGCGTCTATTGGGCCGTAAAGAGTAAGGACGGATTGTTGCTTATTATAGCGGCCTTGACTCCTTGCGACCATAAGTCCCGCCAAGAAGGGAATTTGATAATGAAAAAACCGGTTTTGTTACTCGTTGCCGGCCTGCTGGCCGGTAGCGCCGTCGCGGCTGACTCCAAGCCCGTCGATGTCAAGGAAAACGCCCCCGAACGCTACACGGTTCAGAAGGGCGACACCCTCTGGGACATTTCCAACCGTTACCTGAAGGACCCGTGGCGCTGGCCCGAAATCTGGGAAGTCAATCCCCAAGTCCGCAATCCCCACCTGATCTACCCCGGCGACAAGCTGCTGTTGTGCCGAATTGAGGACCGCAATGTCGTGGCGGTGGATGCCGGCGGCGGCTGCGCCGAGGTTGCCGAGCGGATGACCAACCGCGCCACCGCCCGCGCCGACGCCAACTCCGACAAGCTGATGCCGCAGATACGCTCCGAGCCGCTGAGCGTGGCCATTCCCGCCGTGCCGCTGCAGGCCATCCGCTCCTTCATGACCGGCTCCCGCGTGGTCAATCCCGGCGATCTGGAAAAGGCGCCCTATGTGCTGGCCGGCCTCGGTCACCGCATCATCGGCGGCGCCGGTGAACAGATGTATGCGCGCGGTCCCGGCCTGGCGGTCGGCGACTCCTATGGCGTCTACCGTCGCGGTCGCACCTATGTCGATCCGGATTCCGGAGAGGTCCTGGGCATCGAGGCGCAGGATATCGGCGGCGGCACCCTGACCGCCGTCGAAGGCGAGGTCGGCACGCTGGATATTGCCCGCACCACCCAGGAAGTGCGCATCGAGGACAAGTTGCTGATCGCCGAGTCGATGCCGGTGACGCCGGTGTTCCATCCGCGCAACCCGGACAATGTCAAGCCCGGCCGCATCCTGCAGATCCTGAACTCCCTGGGGTCCGGCGGCCTCAACAGCATCGTGGTCGTCAACCGCGGCGACCGTGACGGCGTGCAGCCCGGCCATACCTTTGCCGTGTACCAGCGCGGCGGCGTGGTCCGCGATCGCGCCAAGGACGAAATGGTGCGCCTGCCTTCCGAGCGCGCCGGTCTGGCGATGGTGTTCCGCACCTTCAACAAGGTCAGCTACGCCATTATCCTCAAGGCCGGAACCCGCATCAGCCAGGGCGACGAGATTCGTCCCCCGGTCTCCGGTGATTGACCGGATCTGAAGTTTTAGCAGTTGTCTGCTCTTGGGCTGTCTGGATAGACAGCCTTTTTTTATGCGGCGCTTGATGCCCCGGAGTGCGGGAAAATCCATGGAAATGGCGAGGCAGGGTCTGGAAGACTGGTTGCTGTTGTGGCGGCTGCTGGAGCAGTCGCACACGGCGTTTTTGAAGTTATGGCGGCAAGCGGGCTCGCCGGGAGACATCCTGCGCGCGGACGCCGCCTTCTGGCGCGAGGCCGGACTCACCGAGCGCCGGCTGCTGGCGCTGGCGCAATTCCGCGACGGCCGGGATCTGGCGGTGCGTCGGGATGTCGATCAGGCGCTGGCGCTGCTGGAGCGTCACGCCATCACGGTGCTGACGCTGGCCGACCCCGTGTATCCCGTCCTGCTGCGGGAAATCCCCGATCCGCCGCCCTTGCTCTTTTGTCAGGGTGAAACCGCCCACCTGTGCTGGCCGCAGGTGGCGATGGTCGGCAGCCGCCGTCCCAGCC
>CAZPZK010000471.1:0-2591 GCA_964591095.1 uncultured Moraxellaceae bacterium
AATAACGGTTCATCCCCGCAGGCGCGGGGAACGGGCCCTCAAAGGCGCTAAAAAGTTCGGCAGTCGCGGTTCATCCCCGCAGGCGCGGGGAACGGATCGGCGCGTTTGAGACGCACCGGCACCGCGGCGGTTCATCCCCGCAGGCGCGGGGAACGGTCTCCAGATCGTCAAGGAAGGGATTTTTGATCCGGTTCATCCCCGCAGGCGCGGGGAACGGGTTTCCAGCTTCTAACATCTGCGACGAATCACCGGTTCATCCCCGCAGGCGCGGGGAACGGGCGCGTCTGGTTACAAGCCTGATCCTTCCTGACGGTTCATCCCCGCAGGCGCGGGGAACGGAAAACCACGCATCTGAGCGCGCGGCGAATCCACGGTTCATCCCCGCAGGCGCGGGGAACGGCTGTGAATAATCAACAAGATCAAGGGCTAAAGCGGTTCATCCCCGCAGGCGCGGGGAACGGCTTAATGCACATAGGTCCAAAAACGTTATGGCCGGTTCATCCCCGCAGGCGCGGGGAACGGCTCGCAGCCCGCTACGGTATGCCGCCTGCCACCGGTTCATCCCCGCAGGCGCGGGGAACGGGGCATACATTCAAGGCAGCAACGACCACCACGCGGTTCATCCCCGCAGGCGCGGGGAACGGGGAGTGATCAATGCGTGGATATCTGTTCCCAGCGGTTCATCCCCGCAGGCGCGGGGAACGGTGGGACAGGGTGGCGAAGGATGCCAAACGTGACGGTTCATCCCCGCAGGCGCGGGGAACGGGCAAAAACAACCGAGTTCACCGGCTCCGGCAACGGTTCATCCCCGCAGGCGCGGGGAACGGCCCAGACTCCGGAGACGCCGGGAAGACGGGGCCGGTTCATCCCCGCAGGCGCGGGGAACGGAATCCGCTCAACCCGAATGAACTTCCGTGGATCGGTTCATCCCCGCAGGCGCGGGGAACGGCTTGATCTCGGCATCGAATCTCATGGCCAGGTCGGTTCATCCCCGCAGGCGCGGGGAACGGTTCGGTGCGGGCGGAAAGTGCAGCCCTGCCTGCGGTTCATCCCCGCAGGCGCGGGGAACGGCCATTAACAGCAGTGCTAGACGCTGTAGCCCCCGGTTCATCCCCGCAGGCGCGGGGAACGGACTTCCGGCACGGTGGCCGTCAAGGTCAAGCCCGGTTCATCCCCGCAGGCGCGGGGAACGGAACTCATCTATCTCCGCCATCGCCTTGTACACCGGTTCATCCCCGCAGGCGCGGGGAACGGTTTTTCATTTTGCGGCTCCCATCGGATAGTCACGGTTCATCCCCGCAGGCGCGGGGAACGGAATTTCGCGCTCACAACGGGCATGAACGTACCCGGTTCATCCCCGCAGGCGCGGGGAACGGCTGATCCTGAGCAACGGCACCACCCAGTTTGCCGGTTCATCCCCGCAGGCGCGGGGAACGGGCAGCATAATCGCAACAACAACCGCGAGAAGCCGGTTCATCCCCGCAGGCGCGGGGAACGGCAAGGCAAAACGCTCACCCCTAACAAAAACCGCGGTTCATCCCCGCAGGCGCGGGGAACGGTTTTCATTCGCCACCACTTCAGCGGCAGGAAACGGTTCATCCCCGCAGGCGCGGGGAACGGCGAATCTGGCCATTGCCGACGTTCGGGAGTACCGGTTCATCCCCGCAGGCGCGGGGAACGGTCAACCTGCCAATGGGCGCGGGTATATTCTTCCGGTTCATCCCCGCAGGCGCGGGGAACGGGTATGACAGGATGCGAGAGAATGGCGGAAAGGCGGTTCATCCCCGCAGGCGCGGGGAACGGTTTGGCCGCTCATCCAGGTAGGACTGGAACGGCGGTTCATCCCCGCAGGCGCGGGGAACGGGAGTGGTCTGTCGGCAACTCATGAATGATGACCGGTTCATCCCCGCAGGCGCGGGGAACGGGCAGCGATGGGGTTTTGCAGGAAGCGGGCTGTCGGTTCATCCCCGCAGGCGCGGGGAACGGCTGAGCGCCTGCGGATTGCGGGAATCCAGTCGCGGTTCATCCCCGCAGGCGCGGGGAACGGACCCCCATCCCGCGATACAGGGCGCGGATTTTCGGTTCATCCCCGCAGGCGCGGGGAACGGTCCTCATACCGCACCTTCCTTGCTGCTTCTGGCGGTTCATCCCCGCAGGCGCGGGGAACGGGTACGCTCCGTTGAGCATGTCGTTCATCAACTCGGTTCATCCCCGCAGGCGCGGGGAACGGCTTCGCCCTTAATGCAGTTCGCCGGGTCATGACGGTTCATCCCCGCAGGCGCGGGGAACGGGTCAAAGTGATCCGTAACCAGCCGTCCGCCAACGGTTCATCCCCGCAGGCGCGGGGAACGGAGTACGGACGCACAATAGAGATAAAGATGTACCGGTTCATCCCCGCAGGCGCGGGGAACGGATTACCAGGTCCACGCGCGTATCTGGCGAGCGCGGTTCATCCCCGCAGGCGCGGGGAACGGTTTTGTTACCTTCCTGACAATGGCTATAACATCGGTTCATCCCCGCAGGCGCGGGGAACGGGATTTATTCTCCAGGGACTGCATGTAGTCGTACGGTTCATCCCCGCAGGCGCGGGG
>CAZPZK010000472.1:0-2586 GCA_964591095.1 uncultured Moraxellaceae bacterium
CCCCGGCCCGAGGCATTGCAACAGGCGGCCGAGACCCTGCGCCGCGGCCGCGCCGCTCAAAGCGAGCAGATCTGCCGCCGCCTGCTGGCGGCGGCGCCGGGACAAGGCGACATCCTGCACCTGCTGGGTTGCGCGCTGGGCGCGCAGGGCCGGCACGCCGACGCCCTGCCGGTGCTGCGGGACGCGGCGGCGGCCCTGCCGCCGCACCCCGGACTGTTCAAGAACCTGAGCGACGCCCTGCGCGGCAGCGGCCAGACCGCCGAGGCGCTGGCCGTGCTCGACCGCGCCGTGGCGCTGGCCCCCGACCATGCCGAACTGCGGTTTACGCGCGGCAACCTGCGCCTGCAATCGCAGCTCCTGCCGGAAGCGGTCGCCGACTACGAGGCGCTGCTGGCGCTCAAGCCCGATCACGCCATGGCCCTCAACAACCTCGGCAGCGCGCTGGAGCAACTGAAGCGGCCGCGCGAGGCGCTGGCGCGCTTTGAACAGGCGCTGGCGCTGCGTCCCGATTATGACAAGGCGCTGCACAACCTGGGCGGCCTGCTGCTGGACCTCAAGCGCTACCCGGAAGCCATCGTCGTCCTCGAACGGCTGCAAGCCCTGAATCCCGACTACCCCAACGCCGCCGGCCTGCTCGGTTTTGCCCGCCGTCACGCCTGCGACTGGAACGGACTGGAGGCGCTGATGGCGCGGCTGGCGGCGACCGTGGCCGCCGGGGGGCGCGGCGACCTGCCCTTCCGCTTTCTCGCCCAGTCCGCCCCGGCCGGCTTGCAACGGCGCTGCGCGCATACCTTTGCCCAGGACAAATTCCCGCCCGCCGACCCGCTCTGGCGCGGCGAGCGCTATCGCCACGACCGCATCCGCATCGCCTACCTGTCGGCGGACTTCCACAACCACGCCACGGCGTTTTTGATGGCGGAACTGCTGGAAGGCCACGACCGGCGGCGTTTTGAAACCCTCGCCGTCTCCTTCGGCCCGCCCAGCCGCCATCCCATGCGCGACCGGCTGAGCGCCGCCTTCGACCGCTTTCTGGACGCGCGCGCTCAGCGACCAGGAAATCGCCCGCCAACTGCGGGCGCTGCAAGTGGACATCGCCATTGACCTCAAGGGCTACACCACCGACAGCCGTCCGGGCATCCTGCGCTGGCGCCCCTGCCCGGTGCAGGTCAACTACCTCGGCTATCCCGGCACGATGGGCGCCGACTATATCGACTACCTCATCGCCGACCCGGTGGTGATTCCGCCGGGCAGCGAGCCGTTCTACAGCGAGCGCGTCGTGCGCCTGCCCGACTGCTACCAGCCCAACGACCGCCAGCGCCGCATCGCCGAGGCCACGCCCGGCCGCCGCGAGGCGGGACTGCCGGAAAACGGCTTCGTCTTTTGCTGCTTCAACAACAACTACAAGCTGACTCCCGACGTGTTCAGCCTGTGGATGCGGCTGCTGCACCGGGTCGGGGGCAGCGTGCTGTGGCTGCTGGAGGACAATGCCGCCGCCGCCGCCAACCTGCGCCGCGAAGCCGCCGCCCGGGGCATTGACCCGTCGCGTCTGGTGTTCGCCCCGCGCGCCGATCTTCCCGACCACCTCGCCCGCCACCGTCTCGCCGACCTCTTTCTCGACACCCTGCCGGTCAACGCCCACACCACCGCCAGCGACGCCCTGTGGGCCGGGCTGCCGGTGCTGACCTGCGTGGGAGAAGCCTTTGCCGGACGCGTCGCCGCCAGCCTGCTGCGCGCCGCCGGGCTGCCGGAACTGGTGACCGGCAACCTGGACGATTACGAGGCCCTGGCCCTGCGGCTGGCTACCCGCCCGGAAGACCTGGCCGCGCTGAAACGTCGGCTGGAGGCCAACCGCCTGACCTGTCCGCTCTTCGACACCGATCGTTACCGGCGGCATCTGGAAACCGCGTATGCGACGATGTGGGAACGGGCGGAACGGGGGGATGCGCCGCAGGCCTTTGATGTGCCGCCGGAGGCCGCCGCCGGGTGAGACAACCGGATGGGTGACACGGGCGGTAGCGGAAAGCCACGGCGGCGGGTATAAATAAGCCCCCTGACCGCCGGCATCCCCCGCCTGCCCAGCCCATCGAGCCCTCCATGACCGAACGCACCCCCATCGACCTCTTCCACACCGTCAACGGCCTGCGCCTGCATACCGCCTTCTGGCCGGGCGAAGGCGACCCGGTGCTGCTGCTGCACGCCACCGGCTTCCACGCCCGCTGCTGGGACGAGATCGTGCGCCGCCTGCCCGGCCGCCCCGTCTACGCCGTGGACCTGCCCTGCCACGGCCTCAGCGACGCCGTGCGCCCGCCGCCCGGCTGCGCCTTTCGCGCCCGCTGCCCGCACGCGCTGCCGGCCTGTGAAGAAGCCGTGCCGCCGCTGCGCGCCATCGCCGCCGGCCACCGCAGCGCCTGCATCCGCGACGATATCTGATCGGTTCGGCCTACCGGCCGGAAGCGGCGAGTTCCGCCAGGAAACACGCCAGCACGCGGCACTTGGCTTCCAGCGAGGCGATCTCGATGAACTCCTCCTCGCTGTGCGCGCGGCCGCCGTGCACGCCCAGCCCGTCGATGGTCGGCAGGCCGGCCG
>CAZPZK010000473.1:0-2574 GCA_964591095.1 uncultured Moraxellaceae bacterium
ATGTGCGGCTATACCGTGCGTGAAATCCCGGTGATGGCCAACGGCGACGTTGATCTGGAAGCACTGAAGGCCGCCGTTGGTCCGCAAACCGCCGGTCTGATGATGACCAATCCCTCGACCTGCGGCGTCTTCGACCAGCAGATCGACCAGATTGCCCTGATCGTCCACGACGCGGGCGGCCTGCTCTACTACGACGGCGCCAACCTCAACGCCATTCTCGGCAAGGTGCGTCCCGGCGACATGGGTTTCGACGTGCTGCACATGAACCTGCACAAGACCTTCGCTACTCCGCATGGCGGCGGTGGTCCGGGCGCCGGTCCGGTCGGGGTGGGCGAGCGCCTGCTGCCGTTCCTGCCGACCCCGATTGTCGGCAAGGAAGATGATGGCCGGTACCGCTGGCTGGATCACAACGACCTGCCGCAAAGCATCGGCCACCTGCACGCCTTCATGGGCAACGCCGGGGTGCTGCTGCGCGCCTATTTCTACGCCCTGGTGCTGGGCCGTGAAGGCTTGCACCGTGTCGGTGAATATTCAACGCTGAACGCCAACTACATGATGAAGCGCCTCGAAGCCGCCGGTTTCCAGCTGGCGTACCCGGAGCGTCGCGGTTCCCACGAGTTCATCATCACCTTCGCCAAGGAAGCCAAGACCCTGGGCGTGTCGGCGATGGACATCGCCAAGCGCCTGCTGGACTACGGCTACCATGCCCCGACCACCTACTTCCCGCTGCTGGTGCCGGAATGCTTCCTGATCGAGCCGACCGAAACCGAGGCTCCGGACGAACTGGACGGCTTCATCGCCGCGCTGGTGAAGATTCTGGAAGAAGCACGTACCGAGCCGGAACTGGTCAAGGGCGCGCCGCACACCATGCCGGTGCGTCGTCTGGATGATGTCCGCGCCGCGCGTGAGTTGGATCTGGTGTATCGTCCGGTCAACGGCTAAACGTCTACGGTTTTACCCAAGGCAAGGGCGCGGCGGAAGTTGCGCCCTTTGCTTTTATCTGGAGTCACCATGAATACCCTGCGACTGAAAAAACACGAAGAACGCCGCCTGCGCGAAGGCCATCTCTGGATTTATTCCAACGAAGTCGATACCGCCGTCACGCCGCTGAAGACCCTGACGCCCGGCGAGCAAGTGCTGATCGAGGACTTCTCCGGCAAGGTGCTGGGCATCGCCACCGCGCAACCCAATTCGTTGATCTGCGCGCGTCTGGTCAGCCGCGACGTCAAGCATCCGCTGAACAAGTCGCTGCTGGTGCACCGCATCCAGCAGGCGCTCAGCCTGCGCGAGCGTTTCTATGCCGATCCGTATTACCGGCTGGTCTATGGCGACAGCGATTTCCTGCCCGGACTGGTGGTGGATCGTTTTGGCGATTATCTGGTAGTGCAGATCAACTCCGCCGGGATGGATCTGGTGAAGGATGACATCGTGGCGGCGCTGGAAAAGGTACTGTCGCCCAAGGGCATCCTGTTCCGCAACGACGGCAAGGCGCGCGTGGCGGAAGGGCTGGAGAGCTATGTCGCCGTGGCGGCGGGTGAGGTGCCTCAGGAAGTCGAGTTGCTGGAAAACGGTGTCAAGTTCCTCGCGCCGGTGCATGAAGGGCAGAAGACCGGCTGGTTCTTCGACCATCGGGAAAACCGGGCCCGCCTGAAGGGGCTGGTGGAAGGGAAGCGAGTGCTGGACGTGTTCTCCTACGCCGGAAGCTGGGGCGTGCAGGCGGCGGTGTTCGGGGCCAGCGAGGTACTGTGTGTCGATGCGTCCGAGTTTGCGCTGGATTATGTCGAGAAAAATGCCGCGCTGAATGATGTGGCGGAAAAGGTCGGTACCTTTCAGGGCGATGCCTTCCAGGTGCTGACCGAACTGAAGGAGCAGGGGGAGCGTTTTGATGTCATCGTGCTGGACCCTCCGGCGTTTATCCAGAAGCGCAAGGACCATGGCGTGGGCTTGCAGGCCTATCGCCGGATCAACGAGTTGGCGATGCGCTTGCTGACCCGTGACGGCCTGCTGGTGTCGGGTTCGTGCTCCATGCATTTGGGGCAGCATGAGCTGGTGGATGTGATGCGCGCGGCCAGCCGTCATATCGATCGTCTGGCGCAGGTGGTGTATCAGGGCGGGCAGGGGCCGGATCATCCGGTCAATCCGGCGATTACGGAAACCCAGTACCTGAAGTGCGTGATGGCGCGGGTGATGACCCATTGAGGAGGTAAAATCGACCGGCTGTCCCGGTGGGTATTGTGGGGTTTGGGCAAGTCATCCATAGTTGTCCTGACAACCTATATATCTGGACCACAGGAAGCCGGTCACATGCCATTACGGTATTCCTGGGTTCATTAGCAACCGGGAGACGCATCATGGCGATTATCAATGGAACGACGGCAAACGATACCCTGTACGGCACAAGTGATCAGGACACTCTCTCGGGCTATGATGGGAACGATCAGTTATATGGGGGCAGAGGAAACGACATTATTTATGGAGGAAACGGGGATGACGTTCTGGGAAATGGTTGGTATGACTGGGTAGAGGGAGTGGTCGTTGAGGGTAATGATATTTATGTTGGAGGGGCCGGCAACG
>CAZPZK010000474.1:0-2574 GCA_964591095.1 uncultured Moraxellaceae bacterium
GAACGATCAAAGCAGCGCAGTTTGGGGTTGCTGGGGCAGGGGTGGGATGCCTGGACCGGCGTCGGCTTCATGCTGTCCGGACAGTACTTCCTGGCGCCTATCGGCGAGGTTGCCGAAATCCTCAAGGTTCCTCGCTATACGATGATTCCGGGCGTGGCGAACGGGATGAAGGGATTGGCCAATGTGCGCGGCCGATTGCTGCCAATCATGGATCTGCTGGTGTTCTTGAATCGTCGTTCGGTCCAGCAAGGTGCGCGGCGGCGGATTCTTGTCATTGATCATGAAGAAATCTTTAGTGGCGTGATTGTGGACGAGGTGTTGGGTATGCAGCATTTTCCCTCATCTGACTTCAATCCCGGTTCCGGTGGCGTGTTCCCTGAAATTGCCCCTTTTGTGCGTGGCAGTTTTGTCCGGGACGGCCGGGTTTGGTATGTCCTGCTGATGAGTCGGTTGATCGAAGATCCGCGTTTTCTGAAAGCATCTGCTGCATGAATATTGATCCAAATGCAGTTTTGAAGAACAAAAACAGGTTTGGGGGAGAGAGATAGACTATGAGACCGCAGAATCAGAACCAGCGTGCTAGGCTGGGCGGGGAAAAAATCAAAGGGTTGTTCTCCAAAAAGAACCTGCAGGCCCTGTTCAGTCGTAACTATTGGCAAACATTCTGGAGATCGATAGCCGACACCCCCGATACGGGACGTTGGCTGATTTCCTTTGTGCTGGCCTTTGTGTTCACGGCAATCGCGTTTGGTGTGGTGGGCTATCGCAGTTCCAAGGGCCGCGAAATGATCCAGCATTCTTCTGAAATGCGCGTGCTCTCCCAGGATATTGCCAAAAACGCTTCGGAAGCGGCCAGCGGAAACCAGCAGGCCTTCGAATCGTTGACCAAGGCAACCAAGGAATTTGACCGTCGTTGGACCTCGCTCAAAAAACTGCATGATCCCGCCAAACCTGACTCGAAGGCGGTGGAGGCTGTCTGGAGCCGGATGTCAAAGAACTCGCAGGCAGTGCTTGCCGGTGAGAAAACGGTCAGTAACCTGCATGACCTGGTCGCGGGCATCTCGGATGCCGTACCTGAACTGCAGTCTGAAAACGATGTCTTTATTGACCGGATGGTCAGCCTGGGCAGCGGGGCCAATCAGGTGGTGCTCGCCAAGCAGCAATCGGTATTGGCGGAGCGGATCCTGCGCTCGGTGTCCAGTGTATTGAACGGTGATGAAAACGCCGTCATGGCTGCGGATGACTTCGGTCGGGATGCGGCGGAATTCGGCGAAGTGCTGCAGGGCTTCCTGAATGGATCGCCGGATCGCGGCATCCAAACGGTGCATGATCCGGAGGCGCGTCAGTCACTGGACTCCGTTGCCAAACTGTTTGATACCTCCGTTCAACAGGGTGCGAATGAAATCCTGGGAACCTCGCCGGAGTTGTTCCAGGTTCGCGAGGCTTCCTCGGCGGTTTTCCGTGATTCTCCCGAGTTGCTGACCGCGCTCAACGCGATGACGGAATCCATCAACGAAGAATCCAATTCAGTCGCGGCCGCCATCATTGGTGGTGTTTCGCTGCTGACAACCCTGGTTTCGCTGATCATGTTGATCCGTTTGCGCGCCAAGCAGGATCGTGAACGTGCCGAAGGTGAGAAAGCGCTGGAAAAGGATCGCGCCGAGAAGGTGGAGCTGGAAAACCAGCGTAACCAGGCGGCTATTTTGCGACTGCTGGATGAGTTGGGAGACCTCGCTGATGGTGACCTGACCGTGCAGGCAACCGTGTCCGAGGATTTCACGGGTGCGATCGCCGACTCCATCAACTACTCCATTGACCAATTGCGTCAATTGGTATCAACCATTAACCAGACGGCCGTGCAGGTGTCTTCCGCTGCTCAGGAAACACAGTCGACCGCGATGCATCTGGCCGAAGCCTCTGAACATCAAGCCCAGGAAATTGCCGGAGCATCCGCTGCGGTGAATGAAATGGCGGTCTCTATTGACCAGGTGTCCGCCAACGCCGCCGAATCGGCCGTCGTTGCCGACAGGTCCGTGGCAATCGCCCACAAGGGCGCGGATGTGGTGCAGCGCAGTATCGAGGGTATGGACACCATTCGTGAACAGATTCAGGAAACCTCGAAGCGTATCAAGCGCTTGGGTGAATCGTCCCAGGAAATCGGTGATATCGTGTCGCTGATTAACGACATTGCCGACCAAACGAACATTCTCGCTTTGAACGCTGCCATTCAGGCGTCGATGGCCGGTGAGGCGGGTCGTGGTTTCGCCGTTGTTGCTGACGAAGTGCAGCGTCTCGCTGAACGTTCCGCTGCAGCAACCAAACAGATTGAGCAGTTGGTCAAGACGATTCAATCCGATACCAACGAAGCCGTTATCTCAATGGAACAGACAACTTCGGAAGTTGTGCGCGGTGCGCGGTTGGCGCAAGACGCCGGCGTGGCGCTGGAAGAGATTCAGACCGTTTCCCGCAACCTTGCGGACTTGATCCAGAACATTTCCAACGCCGCCCGTCAGCAAGCGGCATCGGCTGGTCACATCTCCAATACCATGAACGTTAGTCAAGAGAGCACGACCC
>CAZPZK010000475.1:0-2570 GCA_964591095.1 uncultured Moraxellaceae bacterium
AAGATAGGCCACCATCAACACCCAGGCGGCGGTACTGAAATCCGCATAAACGGCATACAGCGGGATGGCAATCAAGGCCGCCAGCGGGGTGGAAAACAGGATGAGGAAGGCCGGCCAGTTGATGGGAGGCTTGACTTCAGGCTGACTCATGAAACACTCCGGGACATACGTATATTAATTATATCGGTTATTGTACCGCGAAGCGACGGCGTTCCGATAAAGGCAGCCGCTTGCAATTGAGGCTGATACCCGCAATAAGCTTGATCATGGCGGGCATGCCGGGGCCGATCAGGCTCTTGCCGGTGGTCAGCACGCTGGCCGAAAGCGCCCGATCCGGGTCCGCCCAGCAGAAAATCGAAATATAGCCCAGATGCCCGAAGGCATTCTTGCAGTTGACCCCGTACAGGCCGACGGGACTGTCGCCCAGCATCGGACCCATCGCATAGCGCATCGGCAACAGCAGCACCCGGTCCAGCTCGGGACGGGTGACCTCGATGGTGGCGCGGCGGATGGTGCGCGGATCAAAGATCCGCTTGCCCTGATAGACGCCGCCATCCAGCAGCATCTGGAAGAAACGGCTGGTTTCCTCGGCGCTGGCGTAGATATTGCCGGCGGGGCAGATGGTGTCGAGGAAGCGCTCGTCGTTGGTGTACTGTTCCACTTCCTCCATCGACGCGCCGAGAATGGCCTTGAGATACCAGGCCGGCGCCAGCACGGGCTTGATGCCGGTGCTGTAGTTCAGCGCCAGGGTATGACGCCATTCCGGCGCCAGCCCGTAATTGAAGGTCTGCATCCCCATCGGGTCACAGATGTTTTCCTGAAGGAACTGGCGCGGAGTCTGCCCGGTCACGCGCTCGATGATTTCGCCCAGGATATAACCGCCGGTAATGGCGTGGTAGGCGGCGCGATGTCCGCTGGGCGCGATCGGCTTGGCTTCGTAAAGCAGGTGGGCGGCATCCTTGGGACGAAACAGCAGCGAGGGATCGGTGCCGGGCGGCAGGGTGGGCACCCCGCCGCGATGGGCCAGCAGGTGGTAGATGGTGGCGTCGTGCTTGCCTTTCTGGCCGTATTCCGGGATGTAGTAACTGATGGGGTCGAGGAGATCAATCTCGCCGCGCTCGTCCAGCAGGTGGATCAGCATCGCCGTCACCACCTTGGACGCGGAAAACAGGCAAATGCGGGTATCCGGCGTGGCCAGAACCTTCGGAGCTTCCGGCAAGTCCTCGGGACCGTTGCCGCGCGCATGGCCGATGGCGCGGTTGAGGATGACCTGGCCGTGGCGGCGCAGGCAAATGGTGATGGCGGGCGAAAACCCGGTGCTGTACGCGGACCGGACGTCCTTCCAGATACGCTCGACCTGCTGCCGGGTCATGCCGACCGATTCGGGGTCCACCTCCGTGGCGGGATCATGGGAGGTGACGGCATCGAGATCGTCGGGCACGGCGCAGCGGTTGAGCGACATCAGTTTCATCGTACGGAATTCCTCGGGTTAACGGTCATCGCGGCCCCGGGGTCGGCGGTCGCGCTCCCGCACGCTGGCGGGCTGGAAGAACCGGGTAAACGGGCGGGTAAAGACCGTGACTTCGCTGAGGGTGGAGAGCTTGTCCACCGACTCGCGCATCACCGCCACTTCGTCCAGTTGGTCGGTTATCCGGAATACTACCATTAGCAGTTCCAGCACGACTCGACAACAGGAAATCCACGCAAGATATACAAATGGCGACAAAAGCAGCGCGGTCACGCCGGTGGAGGTTCCGAGCTGGAAAGCAATCCAGACCACCCAGCCGAGGACGGGGATGGACGCGAGCAACACCAGCAGATAGACGAGAGGGATGATCTGCAGGCTGATGTAGGTTTCGAACCGGATGTCAAAGAGGAGTGTACGGAAGTAGGCCATCAGGTCGCGCAGGAAGAGGCGGAGGCGGGTCATGGGCGGGTATCCTTGCCGGAGTCAATCCTTGAGGATAATCGGAATGCGGGAGGCGGGGGCGGGAAGTTGATGGACAATTCTCCCTCTTGCATATTGCATGCGGCACTCCTCGGCTGACCGGTGCTGTTTAGCACAGCATGGGGAGACGGCAAGCCAGGGCGGATTGGTACAGGCCCTTTGTGGTTTTGACCGTCCGCCATAAACAGCCGGGAAAACCGCTCGCGCCCACTATCAATTTGCCAGCCGCTTTATACAATGGGCTGTAGAAAAGCAAGTACGTGTGAGGCATGGTGATGGAAGTGGTCAGGCGTGTGGTGGTGGCAACGGGTTGCCTGTGTTTGCTGTGGATGGGGTCGACAGCACAAGCGGCCGGGCGGGTAGCCTTGCTGATTGGCAATGCTGCCTATGACGAAGCGCGGCTGAGCAAGCCGGCGCAGGATATTGCTGTGCTGGAAGCCAGCCTGAAGCGCCTGAACTTTAGCGTGACCATGGTACCGGATGCCGACCAGAAGCAGATGCAGCGCGCCTTTCGTGATTTCGGCAATGCAGCAACCGGGGCGGAGGTAGCGTTTTTCTATTATTCGGGCCACGGACTCCAAAGCGGTGGGGAAAACTACCTGGTGCCGGTAAAGGCGCAAAT
>CAZPZK010000476.1:0-2548 GCA_964591095.1 uncultured Moraxellaceae bacterium
TGGAAGACGTGCTGCGTGAAGTGAACGGCAAGCTGAAGAGCATCCTGCCGATCGGGGTGTTTTGCTGCGCCACCGCTGTGCAACTCAGTTTCCGCAACCGCAGCATCGAGGTATGGGCGGGCGGCTTGCCGGAGGGTGTCATCTTCAACGAGCGGACCGGCCTGGTCAAATCGATTGCTTCCAAGCACTTGCCGCTGGGCATTCTCGGTCCTTCCCAGTTCCGCTATGAGCCCAATATCTACGAGATGGACCCGGATGACGTGGTCTATCTCTGGTCGGACGGCCTGATCGAAACCCAGGGTCGCGATGGCGACATGTTCGGACTGGACCGTCTGGTCGAGGTCTTCAAGGAAGCCGAACCCGACAGCAGTGTCTTTGACCGCATCTTGTCCCGTGTCAAGGAGTTCGCGGTTGTCGATGAAGAACAGAATGACGACCACACCCTGATCGAAGTCCGGATGCAGGAGGCGCCGACGCTGGCGCTGGAGCAGCCGCTGTCGATCAAGCCGCGCATGGTGCATCGCGGACTGGCGGACTGGTCCTTCAGCTGCGAGTTTGGCACGGAGTCGTTGCGCCTCTTCGATCCGGTGCCGCTGCTGACCCATTTCATGATCCAGGTGCCGGGCCTCAAGCCTTACACCAATACCCTCAATACCATCCTGGCCGAACTGTATTCCAATGCCCTGGAGCACGGCATCCTCAACCTGGATTCCGCGCTCAAGAGCAACGCCGATGGCTTTGCCACGTATTACGCCTTGCGCCATGACCGCCTCAACGATCTGGAGTCCGGCTCCATCCGTTTTGAAATGAGCCATGACCCCAACGAAAAGGGCGGGGTGCTGGTGCTGGAGGTTACGGATACCGGACCGGGATTCATGGGGCGGCGCGGTGCGTCGGGTGTTGGCGAGGTTTCCCATCTTTATGGTCGCGGCATCCGCCTTATTGAATCTCTGTGCCGCAAGATGGAATTTATCGAGCCCGGTAACCGCGTCAGGGTCGAGTTCGAGTGGAACTGGTTATAAAAACAAAAAACGGGGAGACCTGCCGTGCATCTTGATTCCACCCAGTTACAGGAGTTGAAGGAAGTCCTGGAGGACGAGTTCCGTGTGCTGGTAGAAACCTATCTGCAGGATGCGCAACTGCGGCTCAACCTGATTCGCGCCGCCTTGCAGGGCGCTGACAATGACGGTGGTCGTCAGGCGGCGCACAGCCTCAAGGGCGCCAGCGCCAATCTGGGGGCCAACCGGTTGAGCAGCCTGTGCGAACGCATGGAACATTCCGCCAAGGCCGGACAGATCGCCGAATGCGGTCCGCTGGCGGCGGAAATCGAGGCCGAGTTTGGCCATGTCAAACGTGAATTGCAGGCATTGATTGCCTGATATCCGCAACCTGCCCGGCAGGCCCGTCCCTTGTGCCGGTCTGCCGGTCAAGCCTCCACAGCCCTGCGGCGAAGCCAATAAGTAAGTCAGGTTTTCAGATAATCGGCGTGTTCTTCAACTGCTGGGAAGCCTGTTCCAGCGCCTTCAGCACGCGTTCCTTGTCATAGTTGCGAATCTTGTTGATGTCCATGTGCATGGCGAAGCCATTCAGCTCATGTTCAATCCAGCTGCTGCTCTCCTGGCTGTCCGACACAAAATCCACCACTTTCCACACTTGCACCGGCTTGGATATACCGCGCAGGGTCACGGCCCCCTTTTCCTTGCACAGGATCTTGTCGCGGACCAGCATGTAGCTTTCGTGGGAAATCAGGATCTCGTCGGGGGAGGCGACGCTTTGCAGGCGCGCCGCGAGATTGGCGTCGCGACCGATGATGGTGTAGCTCATGCGGCTTTCGGAACCGAAGTTGCCGACATGGCAGTAACCGGTGGTGATGCCCATGCGCACATGCAGCGGACGCTCGATACCCATGCTCTGCCACTTCTGGCGGAGGATCTGCATCTCGCGGCGCATCTCGACCGCCATCGAAACACAGGCGAGGGCGTCTTCCTTGGCGCCGCGCGAGGTGGGATCGCCATAAAAGATGAGGATGGCGTCGCCGATGAACTTGTCGATGGTGCCGCCATAGCGCAAGGCAATCTTCGACATGTGCTCGAAATAGGTGTTGAGCATTTCCGTCAGCGCGTCGGGCGGCATTTCATCCGAGGTTTCGGTGAAGTCCTTGATGTCCGAGAAGAAGATGGTCAGTTTCTTGCGCTGGGTTTGCAGGCGGGCGTCGCGCTTGCCGGTGAAGATGGATTCCCAGACTTGCGGCGGCAGGTACTTGATCAGCTTGCGCGAGGTCTGGAAGTGTTCTTCCTGTTGCTGGAGGATCTGGTTCTTGGCAACCAGCAAGGCGCGGGACTGCTGGCGCGAATGAAAGGAAGAAAACCCGAAATACAGCGCCGCGCCGACCAGGGAAACCAGGGTCACCGCCAGCGGGGTTTCCACGGGCTGATGTCCGATGCCGAGCAGCAAGCCGCCAAAAAGCGCGCCCAGCAGGCAGAAGAAACCGGTGAAGATCCACAGGAACAGGCTGCCGAAAGACAGCACCGTGGCATTGAGCATGGCG
>CAZPZK010000477.1:0-2537 GCA_964591095.1 uncultured Moraxellaceae bacterium
GTCCAGTACCAGCACGCGGCGGCCGCGCTGTCCGGCGGTCAGGGCGGCCATCAGGCCGGACGCGCCCGCGCCGAGGATGATGATGTCGAAATGGTTCAAGTCTGCGTGCGCCGGTGGTGGAAAAACCGGCGCACGATAGCAGATGGCGGGGGGAAAGCAAGGGTGGCGGTTATTCCGTCTCCAGCACCATCGCCGCGCCAATCCCACCCGCCGCACAGGCCGTGGTCAGGCCGATGCCGCCGCCCCGGCGCTGCAGTTCATACAGCATCTGCATGATCACCCGCGCCCCGGTCGCTCCGAAGGGGTGGCCGTAGGCAATCGATCCGCCGTTGACGTTCAGCTTGCCGCGGTCCACTTCGCCCAGCGCGCGGTCGCGGCCGATCATGTCCTTCAGGTAGGCGGCATCGTTCAGCCCGCGCAGGTTGCAGGCCACCTGCCCGGCAAAGGCTTCGTGCATGTCCACCAGCGTCAGGTCGCTCAGGGCCAGCCCGGCGCGGTCCATGGCGATGGGCGCGGCCAGCACCGGGCCCATCAGCAGGTCGTCGCGCGGGTCGCGGGCGGCGAAAGCGTAGGAGCGGATGTAGCCCAGCGGCCGGTAACCCAATGCCTTGGCGCGTTCCTCGCTCATCAGCAGCAGCGCGCCCGCGCCGTCGGTCAGCGGGCTGCTGTTGCCCGCCGTCACGGAGCCGCGACCGGAGGTGGTGTCGTACACCGGCTTCAGCTTGTCATAGCTCGCGCGGTCGGAATACCGGCGGATCAGGTTGTCTTCCTTCACCGTGCTGCCGTCGGGCAGGCGCACGTTCATCACCTGCCGGTCCAGGCGGCCTTCCTGCCAGGCGCGGGCGGCGTTGCTGTGCGAGGCATGGGCCAGGTCATCCTGCTCGGCGCGACCGACGCCCCACTTCTTCACCATCTTCTCGGTGCTTTCACCCATGGTCTCGCCCACCGAGTATTCGGTGATGGATGGCCGCTGCGGCAGCAGATCCTTCACTTTCAGCCCGGCCAGCAGGCGGATCTTGTCTTTCGTGGCCTTGGCGAAGTTGATGTCGCGCAGGGTGGCGCTGAGTTGCCCGGACAGGGGGATGCGCACACTGCTGGTGGAATCGGTGCCGCCGGCAATGCCGAGGTCGGTATACCCGGCCAGGATGTTGTCGGCCAGGCTGGCGGTGGTCTGGAAGCTGGTGGCGCAGGCGCGGGTGATGGAGTAGGCGTCCAGCTTGCTGTAGCCGCAGGCGAGGGCGATCTCGCGGGCAATGAAGGGGGCTTCCGGAATCATCACCGTCATGCCGAACACCAGTTGCTGCAGGTCGGCGGGGTTGAGGTTGTTGCGGCTGACCAGTTCCTTCACCACCAGCACGCCCAGGTCGATGGCGTTGAGGTCACGGTAGTGGGTGGCGATGCGGGCGAAGGGGGTGCGCACGCCGTCGACGATGGCGACGCGGCCGCGCTTGCCGGTGTAGGGGATGGCGGGGGTCATGCGGGTCGTCCTCGGGCTGGATGCTAATTTGTTGGACGATCGTATTTGGAGTGGGGAGGGGTGGCTATGGCCGGGGTGACGGGGCGGGAAGGGGGGTTGGGTCAATCGGCGCTTGGTCGAAGAAACGGGCTGTCCTATGATGGGGGGCAAGGCCTCGTGGAAGTGCCGTGATAAAAGAGACAGGAGCGGATGATGGATAGATGGCGGGTGGTGGGAGTCGGGCTGTTTCTGGCGTTGGGACTGTCATCCTGTGCCTACTTGCTGCCGGATACGACTCCGACAATGTTCGGGTTGTTGGCGGATCGGGGGGATACGCGGCCGTTTGAGAAGCCCTTGCCGATGGGTAGGAGGCATGCGTTGCTGGCGTCTACCTCATACGGAACTGCGGTGGCTATACGGGAGTCGGATGGGTCGTTATGGACATGGGGCAGCGATCATTTGGGGGACGGACTCTGGAGCAAAGAGGTCGACAAGCCGACCAAGCTGGAAGGAACCAGTGGGTTTATTAGTGTGGCAGCAGGAAGTCGTCATGTCTTGGCTTTGAGGAATGACGGCACAGTTTGGGGGTGGGGCGATAACAAAAGCGGGCAGTTGGGTTTCAAGGAGGATGGATTTGTCCAAGGCGATAGTTATGACAAAGTTCAACTGATACCTAAGCAGAATCCGGTATTGAAGAATATCGTGAGTATTTCGGCTGGTGTTGATATTAGTTCGGCATTGGATGCTAACGGTCATGTTTGGGTATGGGGATCAGCATCTGGTGGCGAGGGAATAATGCCTAAAAATATTATAAGAGACACACATATTGTAAATGTAAGGGCGGGCGGTTGGAATGGTGTTGTAGCATTGTTGAAAGATAATGGTGATGCTGTAGTCTTTGCTGGGAAAAATGGATTTTTGGATGACAATGCTAGCTTCGCGGTTGGAAATGGTAAGCTGGGAATGGCTGGTCGAGTTGTGGATATGTCATTTGACGGTAACTCCTTTTTTGCATTATCTGAATATGGTCATGTTTATAGGACTTACGCAAAATATAATTGAAAAGTAATCTGAGTAAATA
>CAZPZK010000478.1:0-2537 GCA_964591095.1 uncultured Moraxellaceae bacterium
CTCAGGAACTGGCTTTTCAGTTTGCCTTTGCGTTCGAACCACTTCTTTTCGTAGTCACCGCGCACCAGCGCTTTTTCAATCCAGGAGAAGGTGGAATACAGTTTGGCCAGTGTGCTTTTGCCGGAGCCCTGGTTGCCAATGAAGACGGTGACCCGTTTGAAGTCGATCCAGCCTTCGCTTTCCGGCAGGCCGGGGCCGATGGGGCCGAAGTTCTTGATGCGGAGGCGGATCATGGGGTGTCTCCTGTGTGCGGCGGGTTCTGTTTCATGTTTTAGAGGTTGCCGCTGAATGCCTGATTCAGCAGGGATTTTTTGAGTTCGTCAAGGGCGGTGAGTTTTTGTTGGTAGAGGGATTCGAGGCGTTGGGTTTCTTCCGACAAGTCATTGAGTTCAACGACAATCGCTTCTTGCTCTACAAGTGAAGGAGCAGGAATTGGATAGCTTTTCAATTTCGTCCCATTTATATTGGCTTGGTTGACGCTCGAAATTACGACAGTCTTGCCGTAGTCAAATGCAATTTGACTATTCAAAAAGTAGTTTAGGTAGTCTGCATTCAGCAGGTGTTCCTTCCGGTGAATCCGAATCAAATAGCCAGCAAATATGGCTGGCATCTCGCTCTTGTAGACAGCGGTTTTACCTACCAGTTCAGGGCTATTCGTGCGGTTAAATAGAACATCATCATGCTTGAGCAGGTATTTATGGATTTCGTCTTCGTCGTCCGTATAAACAAGATTACCCCAATCGAGACGCCCGTCTTGTATGTTACCCATACGCAGCACTGGGACTCCGCCTTCAGCCTTCGACTTTGCGGAAGATCCGTATTCAACGCCTTCGCACAATTCGCCCAGCGTTTTCCATTCCCACTTTTTGTTCCGTAAAACCCCTTCCAAATAGCTCTCAAACAGCGCCCGCGCATTGCGCAGGTTCTGTTCGGTGTTGGCTTTGGCGGTGGCGATGGCGTCGAAGGCTTCGTCGAGGATGGCGACGATGCGGTGTTGTTCGGGGAGGGGAGGGTACGACAGCAACTGCGCCCTGACCTCTGCATCTGTAACAGCCGGATAGCTGGCCCCTTTTTGCAAGCTTTCCATTTGGCGCATGAAGGCTTCAGTGAAAAGCGCATAAAACATGAAGCGAGGACTTATTTCGGGTTTCGGCCGCAATACAAAATATCCTGTGCTGCAAACTTGCCCATCCAACGCTTCGGGAACCATTGCAATGCGTTGTAACGTCGGACGAATTGTTGCAAACAAGATGTCGTTAGTTCTGATTAACCGCCGTGCTCGGCTCGGGGCATCCTTACCCTGCAAACGCTGTGTCTCTTCGATAGAAAAGGTCTTATTGGAAACGCTGGAAACGTCGACATACTCAAATTCAGTGTCAGGCGAATTGAGCGGATTCACAGTCTCTGTTTTTTGAAGAATTTCGGCGAAAGTCTTCGTTTGCCATCCAGCCTTCATCCCAGCAACCCCCGAATCCCTTCCAACACCTCCGCCGTCTCCGCATCCAACGCCGCAATCTCCTCCAGAATCTCCCCCGGCCCCCGATGCACCACCACCTCCCCACCCGCCGGATTCTTCACCGACAAATCAAACGTCGCCGCATCAACCCCCGCCACATCCACCGACCAACTCTTCGGCGAATCCGCAAACGACTTCTGCAACTCCACGAATTCCGCCAAATCCGCATCATTCAACGGATTCGTCTTCCCCATATTCCGACCCGGGTCCAACTGATAAAACCACACCTTCCGCGTCGGCGACCCTTTCTCGAAAAACAGCACCACCGTCTTCACCCCCGCGCCCTGGAACGTGCCGCCCGGACAATCCAGCACCGTATGCAGGTTGCAGCTCTCCAGCAGCAGCTTGCGCAGGCTCACCGACGCATTATCGGTATTCGACAGGAAGGTGTTCTTGATCACCACCGCCGCGCGGCCGCCCGCCATCAGCATCTTGATGAAGTGCTGCAAAAACAGGAACGCCGTCTCCCCGGTGCGGATCGGGAAGTTCTGCTGCACTTCCTTCCGTTCCTTGCCGCCAAACGGCGGATTGGCCAGAATCACCTCCATGCGGTCCTTGTCCTGGATGTCCGCCAGATTCTCCGCCAGCGTATTGGTGTGCAGGATGTTCGGCGCTTCGATGCCGTGCAGGATCATGTTCATGATCGCAATCACATAAGCCAGCGACTTCTTCTCACGGCCGTAGAAGGTGCGCTCCTGCAAGGTTTTCAGGTCGGCCGTGGTCAGGTTCGGCTTTGCCTTCAGGTAATCATGCGCCTCGCACAGGAAGCCCGCCGATCCGCAAGCGCCGTCATAAATCCGCTCGCCGATTTTCGGCTGCACCACCCGGATCATCGCGCGGATGAGCGGGCGAGGCGTGTAGTACTCACCGCCGTTGCGCCCGGCGTTGCCCATGCGCTTGATCTTTTCCTCGTACAGCGCCGACAGCTCGTGCTTCTCCGACTGCGCGCGGAAGCGCAGTTCATCAATGTGGTCGATGATCTCGCGCAGGTTGTAGCCGCTGTGGATCCTGTTCTTGATCT
>CAZPZK010000479.1:0-2531 GCA_964591095.1 uncultured Moraxellaceae bacterium
CGCAAATTCTCGCCATCGCCAACCAGAAGGGCGGAGTCGGCAAGACCACCACCTCCGTGAACCTCGCCGCCTCACTGGCCGCCGTCAAGCGCAAGGTGCTGCTGGTGGACCTGGACCCGCAGGGCAACGCCACCATGGGTTCCGGGCTGGAAAAGCACAGCCTGCCGTACTCAGTGTATGAGGTGCTGCTGGGCAATGCGTCAATCAACGTTGCCGTGCAGCCGACCCCCAAGGCCGGTTACGACGTGCTGGGTTCCAACCGTGAGTTGAGCGGTGCGGAACTGGAACTGATGGACATGGAGTCGCGTGAGACCCGTCTCAAGGACGCGCTGGCTTCCCTGACCAAGAAATACGACTTCATCATTATCGACTGCGCGCCATCGCTGAGCCTGTTGACGCTGAACGCGCTGGTGGCGGCGGACGGCGTCCTGATTCCCATGCAGTGCGAATACTATGCGCTGGAAGGGCTGGCCGACCTGACCAACACCATCGAGCGCATGACGCAGCGCCTCAACCCCGCCCTGAAGGTGCGCGGCATCCTGCGCACCATGTTTGACCCGCGCAATACGCTGGCCAACGATGTCTCCGCCGAATTGCTGAAGCATTTTGGCGACAAGGTGTTTGAAACCGTGATTCCGCGTAACGTGCGCCTGGCCGAAGCGCCTGCGCACGGGCTGCCGGTGATGTACTATGACAAGGGGTCGCGCGGGGCGTTTGCCTACCTGACGCTGGCGGCCGAACTGCTGAAGAAAGAAAAGAAAAGAAAAACGGCCTGACGGCACATTTTCCGGGAATTGACCATGAGTACGAAAAAGCGCGGTTTGGGCGGTGGACGCGGACTGGATTCCCTGTTGGGGGCGCGCAAGGTCATGGAAGATGTCGAGGCCATCGAGGCCAACCCCACGGCCCCGGCGGTGACCAGCGCCCTGCAGACCCTGCCCATCGAGCAGTTGCAGCGCGGCCGTTACCAGCCCCGCCGCGACATGAACCCGGCGGCCCTCCAGGAGCTGTCCGACTCCATCAAGGCGCAGGGCATCATGCAGCCGGTGGTGGTGCGCTCCGTCGGGCCGAAGCAGTACGAGATCATTGCCGGCGAACGCCGTTGGCGCGCCGCGCAGATGGCCGGGCTGGACACCATTCCCGCCATCGTCCGCGAGATTCCCGATGAAACCGCCATCGCCTGGGCGCTGATCGAGAACATCCAGCGCGAGGACCTGAACCCGATGGAGCAGGCGGTGGCGATGCAGCGTTTCGCCGATGAATTCGAGATGACGCACCAGCAGATTGCCGACGCCGTCGGCAAAGCCCGCGCCACCGTCACCAACCTGCTGCGGCTGACGCAGCTGCCGCGCGACGTGAAGACGCTGCTGGAGAACGGTGATCTGGAAATGGGCCATGCCCGCGCCCTGCTGGCGCTGCCGGAAACGCAACAGACCGAAGTGGCGCGTGAGGTGGTGGCCAAGGGGCTGAGCGTGCGCCAGGCTGAAGCGCTGGTGCGCGGGTTGCTGGCCGCCAAGGGCAAACCGGCCGCCGCGCCGGCCCGGGCCGATCCCAATGTCGCCGAGCTGACCCAGTGGCTGGCCGAGCGCCTGGGCGCCGGCGTCGACATCCAGTACAACAAGAAGGGCAAGGGCAAGCTGGTGATCCGTTACAACTCTTTTGAGGAACTGGACGGCATTCTGGCGCATATTCAATAAATTGCAGGTTGCGGGAGGGCCGCCATGATTGAGTTGTACCAGTTCCATCCGTCCCTGGGGCTGCCGAACATGAGTCCCTTCTGCCTGAAGCTGGAAACCTGGCTGCGCATGGCCGGGCTGCCCTACGAGAACCACTACACCAACGATCCGCGTGAAGCGCCGCTGGGCAAGTTGCCCTCCCTCAAGGTGGACAACCGGATGATCCCGGATTCCACGCTTTGCATTGACTACCTCAAGCGCAAGCACGACCTGGATTTCGACCGGCATTTGACGCCGGTGCAGAAAGCGCAGGCGCATGCGCTGAAGGCGCTGCTGGAAGACCGCCTGTATTTCTTCGCGCTGTACAGCCGCTGGGTCGACTCGCGCTATTGGCCGCAGATCCGTGATTCGCTGTTCGGCAAGCTGCCTTTTCCGGTGCGCAAGGTGCTGCCGCAGGTGATCCAGCAGAAGATGAAGCGCGACCTGCTGGGACAGGGCACGGCCAAGCACAGCCAGGAGCAGATTTATGCCTTTGCCGCGCAGGACGTTGCGGCTTTATCGGCGCTGCTGGGCGACAAGCCCTATTTTTTTGGCGAGGAGCCCAGCGAGATTGATGCTTCCGCCTTTGGACTCCTGGCGCAGCTGACGCTGATCAGCGACAACTCGCCCTGGCCGCCGATCGTTGCGCCCTATCCCAACCTGCGCGCGTATGCCGAGCGCATGCGGCAGCGTTACTTTCCCTGAGAACCCGCGTGCCCGCCGCCTGGCTGTCCGGTTTGCTGGCCGCGTGCCTGATGGCGACCTCCGCGCGGGCGGATGACGGCTGGGATTTATCCCGCGAGGATGCCGCGCGGC
>CAZPZK010000480.1:0-2530 GCA_964591095.1 uncultured Moraxellaceae bacterium
AGCCCCGACGTTACGGCCCGCCCGGCCATTATGATCAGCTTCAAGCCGTTTCAGCCCGCCTGCGCTTTCAACTCGCCGTAATACTCCGCGAACACCTCGAAGGCGGGATCTTGCCTGCTCAAACCCAGCCACCATTGGCCCGCATGCCGGACCAACCGCCCGGCCTTGAACATCAGCTCCTTCATCACCGTCTTGACCCGTCGCCGTTGCGCGCCATGCCGTACCGGTGACTTTGGCCCCAGCAGCGTGTTCTGACCCATCAACCTCAGCATGTTCAGCGCAATGGCGGCCAGTCCACAGACCAGGTAGTTGGTGTCGAATTTCCCCGACGGAAGCCGTTCCAGGTCCATGTCCGTCTTGAACTCGGCGTGGAACTGCTCATGGGTCGCGTGGTCCGCGTACAGGGCAATCACCGCCGCCTTGTCCAGCGTAGCGGGCAAGGTGGTCGTCCAGCCTTCCAGGTCCCAGTCCGGCACCAGCAGGTTTTGTCCGTGCCGGTCGATCGTCCGCTCGGTCAGGCGATAGATGCGCCGCACGGCGCCTACACCCTCCAGGGACAGCGCCTCCTCCCACACCGTCTCCCGTTTTCCTTCCCGGTGCACGTGCCAGAGGGTGTCCGGTGACTCCGCAACGCGGCCGGCGATGTCACCGCCCGCACGGCGCGGATTCCATTTCACCAGGAAGTCCACCGGCCGCTCCTCCGTGTGTGCCTGACGGATTTCGCGCAACAGCTTCAGCGAGTCAAAGCCACTGTCCGCCCTGACCAGCAGCGGCGCCGTCGTCAACCGCTTCGCCATCGGCAGCACCCGCTCCAGGTTATGTTCCGTTTCGAGGGCGGAGTGGCTGCTGCCTGGCCTCAGCGCCAGTTCCAGGCAGTAGCCGTCGGCGCCCAGGTAGCAGGCCAGCGGGGCGTAACCGTCGACGCCATTATAGATGCGCGAGACCCCCTCTTTTTTGGTCTGAGAGTTGTTCATCGGGAAAACATCGAAATCCAACGGGACCCAACCGCAGGCCAGCGGGCGGAACACGGCCTTGGCATTGCGCAGCAGGAACTCGTTCAGGCTGTCCAGCAGCGGGAACCAGGCGGCGGCATGGGTGTCCAGGCGTTGCCGCAGGGTCGGCGAGGACGGGACGTTCCGGATGCCCAGGGCTTCGGCGAAGAATCGTTCCTCCCGATAGGCTTCGATGGCGTCAAAGTCTGTTTTGCCTTGGACAAGCAGGCCGAGGTAGCTCTTCAGGATGTCGCTGTTCAGGACACTGATCGCGGTATCGCGCACGGGAAAGGCGGGGTCAACATGTTGGTTGACGCGCATCAGCTTGAAGAACTGGCCGATCAGCGCCAGGCCACTGTTCGAGGTCAGTTCGTAGGGAAGTTTGATGATACGGAAGTTGTTCATGAACGGTCTTGAAGCCATCACCCGGAAGGTGGCGGCATGAAACCAGCAAGAGCTTTGCAATGCAAGCCTTGGCGGCTAATAGGCGGAGATCAGGTCACGGATTCAGGTTATTGAAAATCGCTTAAAAATTAGCGATGGGCATAATGAAGAGTTGTGTCTCAGGAAGCCGGTATTAGCATATATATGTTCATATCTTGCCAATCAAGGGGCAAAAGATATTCTTGCGGAGTTATTGGACTATATTGCATCTGGCTTGTATGATTCTGGGCTATCCAAAATTTTTGTTTTAACAGATCTCTTTGATTCGATTCCTACTGACGAGGGTAAGTCGGCTAGTCGCGATCTAATGGAATTTGGCCTAAAATTTGATATTGAAGCTCCGCCTTATTCACCTGAGAGAATGAGATTATATAGATTTCTCGCAACTGTAGCAGATTCGCATGCAAACGTATGGTGGTGCACTTCATATATAGATATTGTTGATAAATTTAGTCCTGAATCATTAAGTGATGAGGATGTTTATGCGATTTTACACTCAATATACATTTTTAGGCGGCTAAAGCTTTCTGAAAATATCAGCTCGGTGACTGATCTTTGGAGGAAAATTGAGGCTGCTACTGTTAAGAAGCATCCCTTTTATTCGGTATTTATCGTTTTTCATATAATGCTCTTTCAAGGCGAATGCAAGCAGGAAGAAGCAGCATTAAAAAGTGGAAGGGACTTATTAATTCTGCTTGATTCTGAGCCTATCGAGAAGCAATCCACTGAATTATATAAGGATTCATTTGTAGAGATTAGAAGGCAGGCTGAATATTTTATCAGGCAGTACAAGGCTACGAAAAATCCCTATAAAAATATAGGGAGAAACAGTCTTGTGGCTGTTAAATATAGCGACGAAGAGCCAGTGCTGAGGAAGTTTAAGCACGTCCAGCGCGATCTGATTGAGGGTAGGTGTACATTAGTTGAGGTAATGCAGTGATGTGTACAGTTATAGTATTAACCTGACACCCGCCCCGTGCGTGCGCCCCTACGGGGTGGTGGCCCGAATTCCACCCCCCCCCCCCCCCGCCCCCCCCCGCCCCCCCCCCCGGCCGCCCCCCCCCCCCCCCCCCCCCCCCCCCCCCCCCCCCCCC
>CAZPZK010000481.1:0-2528 GCA_964591095.1 uncultured Moraxellaceae bacterium
GGCAGGCGCTGAGGGCCGCGCCCGACACCCTCGTACCGAGGGCGGTGCTGGAGGCACTCAGGTTCGAGCCGATCACGCCGATCACGGCCCGCCAGCTCTCCGAGGAGGTCGAGTTCGAAGGCGTCACTTTCCCCGCGGGCACGGTCCTCGCCGTATGTTCGTTCACCGGCAACCGCGACCCCGAGGTGTTCGAAGCCGCACGGGAATTCAACATCGTCACCGAGCGGCCCAAGGCGCGGCTGATGACCTTCGGCGCCGGCACCCACTACTGCGTCGGTGCCAACCTCGCCAAGGCGGAGCTCGAAGAGGGCCTGCGTTTCTTCGCCGAGCGGATCGAGTTGCTCGAACCGGCCGGCGAGCCCGACCTGCAGACGGTCAGCGGCATCTATGGCATCGACTCGCTGCCACTCCGGATCCGGCGGGCCGGCTAGGAACCTTCGTAGCCGTCGGCGGCCCAGGCGGCGGCCTGCTCGAGCTCCGAGACGCGGAACAGCTTGGCCTCTCCCGGGGCCAGCCAGCCGAAGATCCTGGTTGCCTTGCGCAGCTTCTTCTCGTCGGTCACGACGGCTATCCGGTGCCAGTCGTCGTGCGGGCCGATTCCCCATTCGGCGCCCTGCTTGACGTCCTCCCAGTCGGCGTCCTTGTCGTAGCCGTGGAAGTCGGGCCCGATCTGGCAGACGGCCCTCACCTTGCCGCCGCCTTCGATCAGCTCGCGGATCGGAGGCATGAGTACGACTTCGTAGTCCTCGCGGGTGACCTCGCCGGTCACCAGGAATCCGAGGACCCCTTCCGGCATGTCCCTAATCTGTTCGATCACCGCACCATCATCCCGGCAACACTTTTTCAGTGCAAGCAGGCGGCGACGGCGGCCACCGCAAATTCGGCTGAATCAGTTGAGCCCGGCCCGTATTCGAGGTTCGACGCGTAGCATTGACTGCAGGACCATTCGGAATGACTGCCGAACGAGGAGAGGAATGAGTCGCAGGGCGAAGTCTCCAGGATTCATCCTGACCACTCTGGTGGCCTGTCTTATGGCGGCCGGTGGCGCTTCGGCCAGTGATGAATCGGTGTCGATCGAGTCGATCATCACCCCGGAAGGTGCGCTCTACAAGTCGTATGCGGAGCCAGTTGACATCACCTTCGAGGCCCACATCACCGCACCGCCGGTGTCGACCGACGTGCGACCGGTCAAGACAGTGTCCATCCACCTGCCGGAAGGTGTGACCCTCGATACGGGTCCCGTCTATTCACAGATTCCGTCTTCCAGCGCGTGTCCGTACTTCCAGGCCGGCTCGGGTTACGTCGATCCATCACTTCATTCCTGGTCGCTTTCCACTGCGGTTCAAACCGGCTGCTCCGGGGTCCTCGGCAACGGTAGCGGGACCTGGTACGAAAACGGCGAAAACGCAACAGGCCCACCCGGAAAGACGGATATTGAGACGGTGGTCTTCTTCGGCGGCAGAAATACGGATCACAAATCGATCATCAACATCGTCGGGGGCGTGGGCAGCCGGTACTACCTGATGGACGGAATCTATGAAGACGGAGTCCTGGCACTGAACATCCCCTATCAGGATGGCGATCCGACGTGGGGAGACTTCACGTTCAGCCTCCCCGGCCTCGATTCGGACTACGAGCCGTTCCGCGGTCACTCGGGTTTCTCGCTGGGCACGTGTCCGACCGGGTCCTGGCAGACCACCGCATCGTTCGAGTTCTCGAATGCTTCCGCCCCCGACTCGCCGGTCCCGGCAGCCCCCGTGACGCAGCCATGCTCCGGAGCCGATGATCCGACTCGGGATTTCTCCGTGAGCTCCACGGGTCTCGGTCACGGCTCGATCACTTCCCAGCCGAACGGGATCGACTGCGGCAGCATCTGTTCCTCGGATTTCCTCCTCAACTCGGAGGTCACGCTCACCGCGCATCCTGATGCCAATTCGGTCCTCGCGGGCTGGAGCAATCCGGAGGTCTCCGGACTCTGCGACGACTCGAGTCTGACCTGTGCGGTCACCACGCAGTACTTCCACTCGATGCAGGCCAAGTTCGACGTCAAGGCACCTCCGGGACCGATCGGCTTCTCGATCAACCAGAGTGCCCGGTTCACGGACGACCCGAACGTGACACTGAAGGTGGTCTGGAAGCAGGGCGAGCAGAACGCGCTGATCGCAAACGACGGCGGGTTCGGTGGCGCTGCGACTCGCGATCTCACTGGTCCGGAGATCCCCTGGACTCTTGACTCGGGAGGAGGTGAACGTCTGCCCAAGACGGTCTACCTCCGGTTTGGTGAATCGACCCAGACCTTCACCGACGACATCATCCTCGACGAAACCCCGCCGAGCCTTCGATCGGTCGCGGCCTCGAAGGTGTCCGGCAGAGTCAGGGTCAGGACCAGGGCGACCGACCGCACATCAGGGGTCGCTTCGATCCAGGTCGGACCAAAGAAATCTGCGGCACTCCCGGCGATCAAATACCGCAGGACCCTCTTCGTCAAGACTCATCGCAAGAGGGTGTGGGTACGGGTAATCGACCAT
>CAZPZK010000482.1:0-2527 GCA_964591095.1 uncultured Moraxellaceae bacterium
TATTTCAAGCGCGACGCCATTACCTACGCCTGGGAATTCCTGACGTCGCCCCAGTGGCTGGCCATTCCCCAGGAAAAACTGTGGGTGACGGTCTACGCCACCGACGACGAAGCCTATGACATCTGGCACAAGGAAGTCGGCATTCCCACCGAGCGCATGATCCGTATCGGCGACAACAAGGGCGCGCCTTACGCCTCTGACAATTTCTGGGCGATGGGCGATACCGGCCCCTGCGGCCCCTGCACCGAAATCTTCTACGATCACGGCGCCGACATCTGGGGCGGACCTCCCGGCAGCCCGGAAGAAGACGGCGACCGCTACATCGAGATCTGGAACAACGTCTTCATGCAGTTCAACCGCACCGCCGACGGCGTGCTGCATCCGCTGCCCGCCCCGTCCGTGGACACCGGCATGGGCCTGGAACGCATCTCTGCCGTCATGCAGCATGTGCACAGCAACTACGAGATCGACCTTTTCCAGAAGCTGCTGGACGCCGCCTCCAAGGCCATCGGTTGCGCCAACGACAGCCAGCCTTCGCTGCGCGTCGTCGCCGACCATGCCCGCTCCTGCGCCTTCCTGGTCGCCGACGGCGTGGTGCCCAGCAACGAAGGCCGCGGCTATGTACTGCGCCGCATCATCCGCCGCGCCTGCCGTCACGGCAACAAGCTGGGCGCCAGCGGCGCATTCTTCTTCCGCATGGTGGAAGCGCTGGCCGAAGTGATGGGTTCCGCGTACCCCGAACTGGTCGAGCGCAAACAGTACATTGAGCGCGTGCTGAAACAGGAAGAGGAACAGTTCGCCGCCACGCTGGAGCAAGGCCTGAAGATTCTGGAAGCCGACATCGCCGACCTCAAAGGCGACATCATCCCCGGCGAGATCGTCTTCAAGCTGTACGACACCTACGGCTTCCCGATGGACCTGACCGGCGACATCGCCCGCGAGCGCAATCTCGGCATCGACGAAGCCGGTTTCAACCGCTGCATGGACGAACAGCGCCGCCGCTCCCGTGAAGCCGGCAAGTTCCGCCTCGACTACAACAGCCTGATCAAGGTGGACAGCGAAACGGTCTTCACCGGTTACGAAGGCACCAAGGGTTCCGGCAAGGTACTGGCCCTGTTTGTTGGCGAGAACCCGGTTGAAAAGCTGAACGAAGGCGATGAGGCCGTGGTTATTCTCGACCACACCCCCTTCTACGCCGAATCCGGCGGCCAGGCCGGCGACACCGGTTACCTGACCGGCCCCAATGCCCGCTTTGAAGTACGCGACACCACCAAGGTGGGTGGCGCCTTCCTGCATCACGGCGTCGTCACCATGGGCCACCTGCACGCCGGTGACACGGTGGAAGCCGACGTGCGCGCCGACCTGCGCCTGCGCACCGCCCGCAACCACAGCGCCACCCACCTGCTGCACGCCGCCCTGCGCCAGACGCTGGGCACTCATGTGCAGCAGAAGGGCTCACTGGTCTGCGCCGATTACCTGCGCTTTGACTTCTCGCATCCCGAAGCGGTCACCCCTGCACAAATGGCCGAAATCGAGCGCCTGGTAAACGAGCAGGTCATTCTTAACACTGCAGTCGCCACCGAAGTTACCGATATCGACACCGCCAAGGCCAAGGGTGCCATGGCTCTGTTCGGCGAAAAGTACGGCGACACCGTGCGCGTACTGAGTATGGGCGCCGGTAATTTTTCCGTGGAACTGTGCGGCGGGACTCACGTCAGCCGCACCGGCGATATCGGCCTGCTGAAAGTGACCAGCGAAGGCGGTGTGGCCGCCGGGGTGCGTCGTATTGAGGCCCGCACCGGCGACGGCGCGCTGGCCTGGCTGAATGAAGGCGAAGCCGCGCTTAACAGCATCGGCCAGCTGGTCAAGGGCAACCGTCAGAGTGCCGCCGAAAAGGTGCAGCAACTGAGTGAGCGCACCCGCGAACTGGAAAAGGAAATCGACCGCCTGAAGGCCAAGCTGGCGTCAGCCGCCGGGAATGACCTGCTGTCGCAGGTGCAGGATATCGGTGGCGTAAAGCTGCTGGCCGTGAAGCTGGACGGCGCGGACAGCAAGTCGCTGCGCACCACGCTTGACCAATTGAAGAACAAGCTGGGTTCCGGCGTCATCGTGCTGGCGACGGTGGAGGGCGACAAGGCGACCGTCATCGCCGGCGTCACCGCCGACCTGATCAACCGCTTCAAGGCTGGTGAGATCGTGCAGAACGTCTCGGCGCAACTGGGCGGCAAGGGCGGCGGCCGCCCGGACATGGCCCAGGGCGGCGGCACCGACATAGCAGCCCTGCCCAAGGCGCTTTCCAGCGTCTCGGCCTGGATCAGCGAGCGCGGCTAAGAGATCAACCGGGAGCGGTTCGCCGCCCCCAGCGGCCGAGGCCTGCGGGCTCCGGCCTCCAAACGGCAACGACACAAGGCACTATCATGGCACTGATCGTACAGAAATACGGCGGCACCTCCGTCGGCTCTCCGGAGCGCATTATGGCCGTCGCCGAGCGCGTGCAGCGCTGGCATTCGCAGGGTCACGACATCGT
>CAZPZK010000483.1:0-2526 GCA_964591095.1 uncultured Moraxellaceae bacterium
GCTTGAAGACATCGAAGGCGGCCGCCTTGTGCTCGGTTTCCTCGATGGCGTGCCAGGCCCACAGCTGCGCCAGGCGCGGGTCCATGTCGCCAAAGATGCTGGCATCCTTCATGAAGCCTTCGGCCATGATGGCGGTGAAATGCTCGACGGCGGCGGTATGCGCCAGCTGCCGTTGCGGACTGAGGCGCTCGCGGACAAGTCGCTTGTCATTCGCGGTCAGGGGCGGCAAATGCAAGTTTAATGCGAATAACCCTTTGCATTATGCTGGGCGTCATTCCTGACCTGCCTTCGCGGAGACCGCCCGATGTCCACCCCCGCTGACCGCTTCTCCCCGGAAGCCCTGCAACGCATGCGCCAGGTGTGCGACCCGCTGGCCGACGCCGTGGTGGCCTGCATGGACCGCCAGCGTCCCACCGCCATGCTGGAGGAAGTGGAACGCCGCGCCCGCGAGGAAGGCGGCCCGTTCCGGGCCTTCCTCGATACCGTCAACACCGTGCCGGACTGGGTGGACTGGGCGAAGATCGAGCAGGCGCGCCGTGTCAGCCTGGCCTTCACCAATGTGCGCTCGCTGGCGCTGCTGACCGGCTCGCTGGTGGAAGGCTACATGGGCGGCAAGGCGGTGCATGTGCTGGTGGCCACCGGCCGCCTGCAGCAGGACGTGCTGCACCGCCTGAACGAAACCGCGCAGATGACCCACAACATGCACCAGCCCGACGGCATGCGTCCCGGCGGCGCGGGGCACCGCATCTGCCTGGAAGTGCGGCTGCTGCACGCCATGGTGCGCAAGTACCTGCGGGCGCGCGGCTGGGACACCGGCCTCTACGACGAGCCGATCAACCAGGAAGACATGGCCTTCACCATCATTGAATTCGACTATCTGGCGGTGCGCGGCATGAAGCGGCTGGGGGCGTCGCTGTCGCGGGAGGATCGCGAGGCGCTGCACCATTTCTGGCGTTACGCGGGCTGGCTGCACGGTGTTGACGAATTCTTCCTGACCGATTCGGTGGAAGAGGAAATCGACCTCTACGAACGCGTCTGCGCGCACCAGTACCACCCCACGGAAGAAAGCCGGATGATGGCGCGCACGGTGCTGTCGGCGGTGGCGGGACAGCCACCGTTCTTCCTGCGGGAAGGCTTCCTGTACGCGCTGGCGCGGGTTTGCCTGGGGCAGGGCGCGGCCGATTTCTACGACCTTCCGCAAGACCGGCGCTGGCAACCGGCCATCCTCGCCCTGCAAGCCGCCAACCGCGCCGCGACGCTGGCGCACTACCGCCTGCCGGGTTACGCCGCCGCCAGCCGCGCCGTCAATTTCCGCTGGATCCGCCGCCTGCTGCAGAACGGGCTGGAAGCAGAACCGCGCAAGCGCGCCTTCAAGGAAATCGCCTAGGCGCGGCGTTTCATCCGGCCGCCGCTTGCGGCGCAGCGGCATCCGTGACAGTCTCCGCAGACAAGCGGCTTGTCATGGGTGGTCAAGGTGAGTCAACTGCGCGACAGGATGGACTGGGTGCACAAACCGCACATGCCGGTCGCCTACCCCAAACTGTATCTGGAACACGCCCGCGAGCGCGGCGTGCCGCCGGAGCGGGTGCTGCAGGACGCCGGGCTGGTACCGGAAATGCTGGCCGACCCGGCGGCGCGGCTGTCGCCGCTGGAATTCACCCAGCTGGTAGGCTCGGTGCTGCGGCTGGCGGGCGATGAGGGCGTGGGCTTTGAAGTGGGCGCGCAGCAGCCGCTGACCGCGCACGGCAGCCTGGGCTACCTGCTGATGTGCTGCGGCACGCTGGATCAGGCCGCCCGTTACCTGCAACGGTTCTGGCTGCTGCGCGGGCGCGGCATCCAGCTGGCCTACAAGGACGAAGCCGATGCGCTGGTCTTCGAACTGCACAGCGAGCTGCCGATGCCGGACGCGCTGCTGCAGGTGATGTACCAGTCGATCCTGACCAGTTGCTACCGCGGCCTGCTGTTCCTGATGGGCGGGCAGAACCCGGAAGCCGAATTCTGGTTCACCAGCCCGCCGCCGCCCTATTTCGAGCGTTTCCGCCAGCGCCTGCCGCTGGTGCGTTTCGAGATGCCGTCCACCCGCCTGCGCATTCCCCGCCGTTTCCGCGACCATGCCCTGGAGATGTCCAGCCCGGACGCGCTGGAGCTGGCGGTAGCGCAGTGCGAGCGCGAACTGGCGCTGCTGGGCGTGGGCGAGGCGGGGGATGACGTGTTGTCGCAGGTTCGGGCGGCGATGCTGTTGGGACCGGGCGGTTACCCCGATCCGGAGGCGCTGGCGGAACGGCTGCACCTGTCGCCGCGCACCCTGCGACGGCGCTTGCAGGCGCAGGGCGGCAGTTACCTGCGGCTGCTGGAGGATGTGCGGCGGCGCGATGCGGTGCAGCTGCTGGAGAATCCGGCGCTGGAAATCCAGAAGGTAGCGGAGCTGCTGGGGTATGCGGACCCGGCGAATTTTACGCGGGCGTTCCGCTTGTGGACGGGGAAGACGCCGAGTCAGTTCAGGGCGATGCGGTTGGGGGGTGAGGT
>CAZPZK010000484.1:0-2526 GCA_964591095.1 uncultured Moraxellaceae bacterium
CGTTTTTTTATGGGTTTTGAGGGGTCAAAACAGGTCTTCCGGAGCTGTCTGGGCGGGAGTGGTTGCCGGGTCCGCGGGTGTGTCGGGAGATGCCACCTCACTGGTGGCTTCGGTGTCGCCGGAGGGGGTGGTGCTGGCGGATTGGCCGGAAGGGGCGGCCTTCATTCCTGCCGGCGGGGGCAGCCATTCGTCCGCCGTTCCGGCTAATGCGCGTTGCATGAACGAGGTCCAGATCGGAAGGGCGGCATAGCCGCCATACTCCAGTCGGCCAAGCGGCGACGGATTATCGAAGCCGACCCAGGAAACCGCCACCATGCGCGGGCTGAATCCGGCGAACCAGGCGTCCTTGGCGTCATTGGTGGTGCCGGTCTTGCCGGCGATGTCGTTGCGCCCCAGCGACAGGGCGCTGCGGGCGGTCCCATGCAGGATGACATCGCGCAGGATATTGGCCATTTGCCAGGAGGCCTTGGCTCCCATGACGCGCGTGGCAATGGGGAATGGTGCGGGGACCGCCGTCGTTGGCGCCGGTGCAGTCGCTGCCGGCGGGGGAGGCGTGACGGTAATGCGGTCGCCCTCGCCGGTGATTTCGGTCGGAACCTCCGGAGGAACTCCGGTTACCCCTGCTTCCGGGGGCGGTGGCGGATTCTCGCATTCATGGCAGACCCTGGCAGGGTTGGCGGTGAACAACACCTTGCCTCTGGCATCCTCGATCCGCTCAATAAAATACGGATTGATGCGATAACCGCCATTGGCGAAAGTGGCGAAGGCCGTGGCCATCTGGACCGGAAGAACTTGGGCGGTGCCCAGGGCCAGTGTCAGGTTCTTCGGCAATTGCTCGTCGATAAAGCCAAAACGGTCAAGGTAGGCTCGGGCGCGATCAATCCCGACGGCCTGCAGCAGTCGCACTGAGACCAGGTTGCGAGAAAGATAAAGCGCCCGACGCAAGGTGATGGGGCCCATGAACTCGCCATCGGCGTTGCTGGGCGACCAATTGCCGATGGTTAGCGGAGAGTCATTGATCATGCTGTTGGGGGTGTAGCCCCGTTCCAGCGCCAGCGTATAGATGAACGGTTTCAGGGTGGAGCCTGCCTGACGCCATCCTTGCAGGCTGCGGTTGAACTGGCTGCGACCATAATCAAAACCGCCCACAAGCGCTTCGATCGCCCCGGTATCGGGGTTAAGGGCAATCAGCTGCCCCTGGACTGCCGGCAGTTGCGAGAGTTGCCATGCCTTGCCAACGGATCGGACGCGGACGATGTCATCCACCTTGAGTATCTGGCTGGCTCGGGTGGGGTAGGCGCCCAGGCTGTTGACGGATTGGTAGGGCCGTGCCCAACTCATGCCTTGCCAGTCAATGCGAATGGTGCGGCCATCCCTGAGCACCGCGGTCGCCGCCCGCTTTTCCAGTCCCGTAATGCGCGCCGGCAGCAAGCCGCCCGCGAGACTGAAGTCGGCTAGGGGCGCGCCATTGGCTTCCGCCCCCCGCCAGCCGTGACGCCGGTCATAGGCCATCAGGCCGCTGATGACCGCGTCAACAGCAGCATTCTGGATGGCGCTGTCGACGGTGGTGTAGATGCGGTATCCGGCGCCTTGGATGTTTTCGCCAAATCGGGCCACCAGGGCGGCGCGCACCATTTCGGCAAGCCAGGGACCGTAGACTTCCGTGGTGGCGGGGCGGAAATTGAGTCCGACCGGCGCGCTGATCGCTTCGTCGTATTGAGCCTTCTTGATGTAGTTGAGGCTGAGCATCCGGCCAAGGATCCAGTCGCGACGGGCCATGGCGCGTTTGGGGTTCACGACCGGATTGTATTTGGAGGGCGCCTTGGGCAGGCCCGCAATCATCGCCATTTCCGCCAAAGACAGTTGCTTAACATTTTTGCCGTAGTAAACTTCAGCGGCAGCGCCTATGCCGTAGGCCCGCTGTCCCAGGAATATCTTGTTGACATAAAGCGACATGATCTCCTGCTTGCTCAGCGCTTGCTCGATATCCCTGGCCAACAGGATTTCGGTGAATTTACGGCTGAAGGTGCGGCGTGAGGTCAGGAAGTAGTTTTTGGCGACCTGCATGGTAATGGTGGAGCCGCCGGACTGGATGGAGCCTGTTTGGGCAATGTCGGTCATGGCCCGCGCCAGTCCCTTGAGGCTGATGCCGCTGTGATTGAAGAAGTTGTCGTCTTCGGCTGCCAAAAAGGCCTGGACGAAGAGCGGGGGAATTTCATCAAACTTCAGGGGGCGGCTGTGCTTCTCGCCAAACTCACTGATCAATTTTCCATCGCGGCTGTAAATTTGCAGTGGGGTTTCAAGAGAAATTTCCCGGAGTTGCTCAACGTTTGGCAATTGCGGGCTGAGATATAAATAGACGCCACAGCCCAATAGTATTAGGCTTAGCGAACCCGCAAACATGTACGCGGCAAGGGTGCGCGTGCGGCTGGAGGAAGCTTCGGAATGAGTCATTGCAGATCAGGGAATCCAGTCAGGTCTAGTGAGAACCACATAGCGATGGGGGATTATAGCCGCAAGAAGCAC
>CAZPZK010000485.1:0-601 GCA_964591095.1 uncultured Moraxellaceae bacterium
GACGAGGGCAGTCAGTCGGTGCACGCCTCGCTGCTGGCCGACGCGGCCTATGGGCGCGACACCTCCGGCCACATCATCGCGATCTACACGGCGCCGGACGGCAAGACGGTCGACGACCCGGCGTTCCAGAAGAAGATCCTGGACAACCTCGCCGCGGCGGAGAAGGACCATCCCGACAAGATCCTGCGGTCGATCGGCTACTTCAAGAGCCCCGAACTGCTGTCCAACATGGCCGATGCCGACAAGAAGCACGCCTTCATGTCGATCCAGCTCAAGGGCAACGACGACGACACGATCCTGAACAACTTCAAAGACGTCAAGAATGACTTCTTCATCGAGGGCGTCAACGTCAAACTCGCCGGCCTGCAGCCGCTGGCCGCCGAGCTGACCGGAACCATCGGCGAGGACCAGCAGCGCGCGGAGGTCGCGGCGATCCCGTTGGTGGCGGTGCTGCTGTTCTTCGTCTTCGGCGGCGTGGTCGCCGCCAGCCTCCCGGCCATCATCGGCGGCCTGTCCATCATGGGTGCGCTGGGCATCATGCGGCTGATCGCCGAGTTCGCGCCGGTGCACTTCTTCGCCCAGCCGGTGGTCACGCTGATCG
>CAZPZK010000485.1:611-2520 GCA_964591095.1 uncultured Moraxellaceae bacterium
GATCGGCCTGGGCATCGCGATCGACTACGGCTTGTTCATCGTCAGCCGGTTCCGGGAGGAGATCGCCGAGGGCTACGACACCGAGACGGCGGTGCGCCGCACGGTGATGACGGCGGGCCGCACGGTGATCTTCTCCGCGGTCATCATCGTGGCGTCGTCGCTGCCCCTGCTGTTGTTCCCGCAGGGCTTCCTGAAGTCGATCACCTACGCGATCATCGCCTCGGTCATGTTGTCGGCGATCCTGTCGATCACGGTGCTGGCGGCCACCCTGGGCATCCTGGGTCCCAATGTCGACGCACTCGGCGTGCGCACCCTGCTGCGGGTTCCGTTCCTGCGGGACTGGAAGGTCTCCCGGACCATCATCGACTGGCTGGCCGAGAAGACCCAGAAGACCAAGACCCGCCAGGAGGTCGAGAACGGCTTCTGGGGCAAGCTGGTCAACCGCGTGATGAAGCGGCCGATCCTGTTCGCCGCGCCGATCATCGTGTTCATGATCGTGCTGATCATTCCGCTCGGGAAGTTGGCGCTCGGCGGCATCAGCGAGAAGTACCTGCCGCCGGACAACTCGGTGCGGCAGGCCCAGGAGGAGTTCGACAAGATCTTCCCCGGCTTCCGCACCGAACCGCTGACGCTGGTGATGAAGAACGAGAATGGTCAGCCGGTCACCGACCAGCAGGTCGCCGAGGTGCGCAACCGGGCGATGGCGGTCAGCGGCTTCACCGACCCGGACAACAACCCCGACGCGATGTGGAAGGAGCGCCCCTACCTCGACGGCGCCTCCAAGGACCCGTCCGTTCGCGTCATCCAGAACGGCCTGGTGAACCGCCACGACGCCGCCAAGAAGCTGAGCGAGTTGCGATCCATCACCCCGCCCAAGGGGGTGTCGCTGTACGTCGGCGGCACACCGGCCCTGGAGCAGGACAGCATCCACAGCCTGTTCGGCAAGCTACCGCTGATGGTGCTGCTGTTGATCACCACCACGACCATCCTGATGTTCCTGGCGTTCGGATCGCTGGTGCTGCCGATCAAGGCGGCGTTGATGAGCGCGCTCACGCTGGGTTCCACGATGGGCGTGCTCACCTGGATGTTCGTCGACGGGCACGGCTCGGGGTTGATGAACTACACCCCGCAGCCGCTGATGGCGCCGATGATCGGCCTGATCATCGCGGTGATCTACGGGTTGTCCACCGACTACGAGGTGTTCCTGGTGTCCCGCATGGTCGAGGCCCGGGAGCGGGGCATGTCGACCACCGAAGCGATCCGGATCGGCACCGCCACCACCGGCCGGCTGATCACGGCCGCCGCCCTGGTGTTGGCCGTCGTCGCCGGCGCGTTCGTGTTCTCCGACCTCGTGATGATGAAGTATCTGGCCTTCGGCCTGCTCATCGCGCTGCTGCTGGACGCCACCATCGTCCGGATGTTCCTGGTGCCGGCGATCATGAAGCTGCTCGGTGACGACTGCTGGTGGGCGCCCCGCTGGATGAAGCGGCTGCAGAACAAGCTCGGCCTGGGCGAGATCCATCTGCCCGACGAGCGCAAGCGGCCCGCGGTTCGCGAATCCGAGGCAGCCCTCGTCGGCGCGGGGGCGCCGGCCGCGGAGCCGGGCCGCCGTCCGGTGCACGACCCGTCTCACCCCGGCGGGGAGGCCCGGCCCCGGCCGCGGACCGTCGGGCGCACGAATCCGTCGGTTTGCATTCGCTCGGGCGTCGGTCAGGCGCGCGCTTGCACCGGCGGCCGCACAACCTGGACCGCCGTTGCGCGGCGCGCCGCGCATCACGCACCAGGAGGGAGTGATCTTGGAGGTGGGAGGTTCAAGATGCGCCGCCTCCGACGGTACCTCTCGCGACAAACGGGGCGTGTGGTGTTGAGCCACACCCGCAGCTGGCGCGCGCGCCTCACGGCGTGGCGG
>CAZPZK010000486.1:0-2252 GCA_964591095.1 uncultured Moraxellaceae bacterium
GTCGAGGACACCGACATGAAGTCGCTGTTGAGTAAGCTGCAGGTCGAGCATTTCCATCTTGACCTGCGCGCGCCGCTGAGCGCCGCGCCGCTGCTGGACGGCTATGACGTGCGCCTGCTGGACGAAAACACGCTGGAAATCGCCGTCGCCAAGAGCCAGTCGCTGAACCGCGTGTTCACGCTGCTGAGCGAACAGAATATTGAAGTGTTGAGCCTGCGCAACCGCGCCAACCGCCTGGAGGAACTGTTTGTCTCCATGGTGGAAAAGAACCTGAAGACGGCCTGAGTTTCCATGAATCGCGACCAAACCCTGATTGCCCTGCAAACCATCCTTGTCAAGGAAGTACGGCGCTTTACCCGCATCTGGCCGCAAACGCTGCTGCCGCCGGCCATTACCATGACCCTGTACTTCGTCATTTTTGGCCATTTAATCGGTTCGCGCATCGGGCAAATCCACGGCTTCCATTACATGCAGTACATCGTGCCCGGCCTGATCATGATGGCCGTGATCACCAATTCGTACTCCAATGTCGTGTCCAGCTTCTACAGCGCCAAGTTCCAGCGCAGCATCGAGGAGCTGCTGGTGTCGCCGGTGCCGCACCATGTCATCCTTTGCGGTTACGTGCTGGGCGGCATCGCGCGCGGGTTGGCGGTCGGCGCCATTGTCACGGTGCTGTCACTGTTCTTCACCAGTCTCGACATCCATCACCTGTTTGTCATCATCTACACCATCCTGCTGACGGCGGCGCTGTTCTCGCTGGGCGGCTTCATCAACGCGGTATTCGCCAAGTCCTTCGATGATATTTCCATCATCCCGACCTTCGTGCTGACGCCGCTGACCTATCTTGGCGGCGTCTTCTATTCGATGGACCAGCTGTCGCCGTTCTGGCAGACGCTGTCGCTGCTCAATCCGATCGTTTACATGGTCAACGCCTTCCGTTACGGCATTCTCGGCGTCAGCGACGTCAATGTCTGGGTGTCGCTGGCGATGGTGACCCTGGTGACGATTGGGCTTTACATCTATTCCTACCGCCTGCTGAAAAGCGGCCGCGGCATGCGGGAGTAAGTCATGGCGTGGTATGAAAAGACACAGCTGGGCGTCAAGACCGACTACATACACGCCTACGATCCCGGACTGCTGTGCCCGCTGGAAAGGCGCGAGGGTCGCGAAGCCCTGGAGCTGACCGGAGCGCCGCTGCCGTTCCACGGCGTCGATATCTGGCACAACTATGAAGTGTCCTGGCTGGACCCGCACGGCAAGCCGCGGGTCGCCATTGCCCGCATCACCGTTCCGGCCGACTCGCCATGCCTGATCGAATCCAAGTCGATGAAGCTGTATTTCAATTCGCTGAACCAGCATCGTTTCACCGACAGTCAGGCGGTCATCGACTGCGCTTCCGCCGACCTCAGCCACTCGGCGGGAGCATCCGTCCGCGTGGAGTTGCTGCCGGTGAACGCTGTGTACAGCCTGACTACGCTGGAAGGCGAATGCCTCGACGACCTGCCGTTAAGGGACTGTGATTTCACGCCTAATCCCGGTCATCTGAAGGCCGACCGTTCACAGCATGTGGAAGAATGCCTGCATTCCAACCTGCTGCGCAGCAACTGCCCGGTCACCGGCCAGCCTGACTGGGGCAGCGTGCAGATCCGTTATGCCGGCCCGCGGATCGACCGCGAAGGGCTGTTGCGCTACCTGGTTTCCTTCCGCGAGCATAATGATTTCCATGAGCAATGCGTGGAGCGGATATTCCGCGATGTCCTGGCGCACTGCCATCCGGCCCGGCTCACGATTTTTGCCTGCTACACCCGGCGCGGCGGACTGGATATCAACCCCTGGCGCAGCAATGCGGAAGCAGCGCCCGGCTTCGTGCCCCGGCTCCCCCGGCAATGAATCCGCCAGACCGGTCCGTTTTGCCGTGAAGACTTGCCATCCGGCGGGACAGTCGCCACAATCACGCCTGAGTTTTCAAACCATCGAACTAACAGGGAGAACGCCGCATGACCGCCTACCTCGGTTTTGTACCCAGCGAAAAGCTGCAAAATGACATCCGCTCACTGCTGGGCAACCTGGAGCGCAAGTCGTCGGATCCGCAATACCATCTGGCCAACGGCATTGCCACCCAGATGACCGACGAAATCATCGACAACCTGCTGCTCAACATGGTCAACAACATGGGCAGCGGTGAAGGCAGCAACATGATCAACTTTCTGGGCGGCTTCCTGAAGAAGACCATGCATGTCATGTTGAAGATG
>CAZPZK010000486.1:2262-2515 GCA_964591095.1 uncultured Moraxellaceae bacterium
CCGAACGACACCGCGCGCCTGGGCTTCCCGCTGCCGCACGATCTCTATGACGAGTTCCAGAAGCATTTTGCCGCCGTGGATGCCGGAGACGGCCGCGAGCACATCGAGGCCATAGTCCAGGCCATGATGCGTTTTTCCGACCTGTCGCTGGTGCATTACTACGACGAATTCATCGCCACCCTGGACCTGGGCATGATCCTGCGCAAGACTACGGAAATGACCCGTTCCGCCCTGCACAAGGAGTTGCATTCGG
>CAZPZK010000487.1:0-2514 GCA_964591095.1 uncultured Moraxellaceae bacterium
CCCATCTTCATTGCGGGCATGAAATAAATTAACGTTGCCCAAAAAATTCAGAACAAAAACATTGGCAGGGTTGTGATAAACATTTTCCGGTGTACCAACCTGCTCGATCTTTCCTTTATTCATGACGACCACGCGATCAGCAACTTCAAGCGCTTCTTCCTGGTCATGGGTCACAAACAGCGTCGTGATATGCAAATCATCATGAAAACGGCGCAACCACTGTCGAAGTTCTTTGCGGACTTTTGCATCGAGTGAACCAAACGGCTCATCCAATAAAAGCACCTTGGGCTCAATGGCCAAAGCGCGTGCTAAAGCAATACGCTGCCGCTGTCCGCCGGATAACTGTGAAGGATAACGATTGGCGACCCAATCCAACTGAACCAATTTTAAAAGTTCCGTGACTTTCGCTCTGATCTGTTCTTCGGAAGGACGAACGTCGTTGCGAGCCCGAGCAGGACGAAGGCCCCGGCGATCCAGGCGACGCTCTTGATGGCCGTCGCGAACCCGGCTGACGCTCCCTCGACGAGAACGTCGCCGTTGGGCAGGCTGGCCAGGCCCGGGATGGCCTGGCCGGCAGACGTGGCCACCGCGTCGGAGATCTGCTGCGCCTGCTCGGGCGGCACCCCCCTGTCCTCGAGCTCCCCGGCCACGCTTCCGAGTCCGAGGATGAGGGTGGTGCCGATGATGGCCGTGCCGATCGCCGCACCCACCTGCCGGGACGTGGACTGCACGGCGCTGGCCTGGCCCGACTCGCGGACCGGCACCTCCGACAGCACCACGCCGGTCAGCTGGGCCGTGGCGAAGCCCACGCCCATGCCGTAGATGAACAGCCACGGGGCCATCTCCCAGCCGGTGATGGTGGTCGACAGCATGAAGCCGAGTCCGAGGATGCCGATCGCCTCGAGCGCCATGCCGCCCTGCAGCACCCGCACGGGGCCGAACCGCTGGGAGAGCGGCGCGCCCATGCCGGACGCGGCGAACGAGCCCACGGCGAGCGCCAGCAGGATCACGCCCGTCTGGAGAGCGTCGTAGCCGCGCGTCGCCTGGAGGAACAGCGGGATCGCGAAGAGGAGCCCGAACTCGCCGAGGCTGACGATCAGCGCGACGGAGTTGCCGGCCCCGAAGGTGCGGATGCGGAACAGGCTGAGGTTGAGGACCACGACCTTGCCGGCCGCGAGGCGGCGATTCTCCAGGACGAGCAGGGCGAGGATGGCGAGCACGCCGACCACGGCCGAGAACAGGACCACCGAGATCGTGTCGCTGGGCCACGTCCAGCCGGCCACGCTGAACTCCGCGATCGGGGTCACCCAGCCGTAGCGGTTGCCCTCGATGAGCGCGAACACGATGCCGAGCAGGCCGACGGTGACGAGGACGGTGCCGGCGAGGTCCATGCCCTTGGGGCCGCCGCGCTCCTTGGTCTCGGGGACGGTCATGAGGACGCCGATGAGCACGACGATGCCGATCGGGACGTTGATGAGGAAGGCCCAGTGCCAGGACGCGTAGGTCGTGAGCCATCCGCCGACCAGCGGGCCGAGAGCGGCGGCGCCGCCGATGGTGCCGCCCCAGACGGCGAACGCGACGGCGCGCGAACGGCCGACGAAGACCGCGTTGATCACCGACAGCGAGCTCGGCAGGATCATCGCGCCGCCGATGCCCTGCAGGGCGCGAGCGGCGATGAGGGTCGACGACGAGTCGGAGGCGGCGACCAGCACGCTGGCGGCGACGAACACGACCACGCCGAGCATGAACAGCAGCTTGCGGCCCGAGCGGTCGGCCACCCGTCCGAAGAGGATGAGCAAGGAGGCGAAGGTCAGCGAGTAGGCGGCGGTGACCCACTCGGCGTCGCTGGTCGTGAGGTTGAGGTCCTGCACCATCGTAGGGATGGCGACGTTGACCACGGTCGCGTCGAGGATGATCATCGCGACGCCGAGCGCGAGGAACATCAGGGCGGCCCAGCGCTTCTTGCCCGTGAGCACCTTCCCGGCGTCGAACTCCGTGGACTCCTCCGGCAGGCTCATGTGCTGGCTCCCTGGTGCGCGGTTCCCGACGTGATGTCGGCCGTCGGGCCGCAGTCTGCCGCATCCCGGCCGTGACGACGGGTCAGGGCGATCGCGCGGTCCGCGGATGATGGGAGAATCCGGGGGTGCCCCTCGTCCAGGTCCGCCCCGTCGTGCTCGCGCCGATGGCCGGCATCACCAATCGGGCGTTCCGGCGACTGTGCCGCGAGGCCGATGGCGGGACCGGCCTCTACGTCTCGGAGATGATCACGTCGAGGGCGCTGGTCGAGCGCAACGACGAGACCATGGACATGGTGGCGTTCGGTCCCGACGAGGACCCCCGGTCGGTGCAGCTCTACGGCGTGGATCCGCACGTGATGGCGGAGGCCGTGCGGATCATGGTCGACGAGGACCGAGCCGACCACATCGACATGAACTTCGGCTGCCCCGTGCCCAAGGTCACCCGCAAGGGGGGCGGCAGCGCCCTCCCGTGGAAGCGCGACCTGTTCCGCAGCAT
>CAZPZK010000488.1:0-2504 GCA_964591095.1 uncultured Moraxellaceae bacterium
GTCGCCCTTGGATGCGCCCGCCACCAGGCCGGCGATGTCCACGAACTCCATGCTGGTCGGCACCACGCGTTCCGGCTTCACGATGGCCGCCAGCGCATCCAGGCGCGCATCGGGCATCGGCACAATGCCGGTGTTCGGTTCGATGGTACAGAACGGGAAGTTTTCAGCGGCAATGCCCGCTTTGGTCAAGGCATTAAATAGGGTAGATTTGCCAACATTCGGCAGGCCCACAATGCCACAATTGAACCCCATGTCTGTTTCCTCGTCTGTCTGTTCGCAATGGCGCGCATCGTACACGAAAACGACTTGTTTTGCTCAGGTGAAGGCCCCATGAACCGTATTCTCTATCAGTTCCCGCTCTCCCATTACTGTGAGAAAGCCCGCTGGATGCTCGACTTCAAGCATCTGGAATACGATGTCCGCAACCTGTTTCCCGGCGCGCACCGCCTGCTCAGCTGGTGGAATGCCCACGGCACCACCGTGCCGTTGCTCAGGGACGGCAAGGAATGGATCGGCGACTCCACGGAAATGGCGTTCTGGCTGGATGCGCGATATCCGCTGCATCCGCTGCTGCCCAACGATCCGCTCAAGCGCGGCAAGGTGGCGATGCTGGAGGAAATGGCGGACGAGGGCGGCGTGCACCTGCGGCGCTGGCTCTATGGCGAAGTCCTCGATCAGGACGCTACCATGAATGTGTGGATGGACAGTTATGCTTGGGCGGTGTCGGTCAAGGAATACCTGTGGCCGTTCCTGCAGCAAGGCATCCGCCGCCTGTATCGCGTTACCCCGGAAAAGACCCCCAAGGCCCTGGAGCACATGCTGGCGGTGATGAACCGGCTGGAGCAGACGCTGGTCGACAACGGCGGCCGCTATCTGGTCGGTGAGCAGCTGACGCTGGCGGACATTGCCGCCGCCTCGCTGTACGCGCCCCTGCTGGCCATTCCCGGTACGCCTTGGGAAAGTTTCACCCTTCGTTCCCCGGTTTTCCAGCAGGTCCATGAAGAAACCCTGCGCCGACCTTTTGGCCGCTGGATCCTCAGGCTGTACGCAGAAGAACGGAATTCACGCAACAACTGGAAATAATCCGCTGCCGGGCGGTTGGCCGTACTTCCCTGAAAAACATTTTTCCGGCACATTGCTGGTACGCCCGTGCCACGCTAAAAAACAAGACCAGACGATAATAATTACGGAGTCCGCCATGCTCGAACAGAAATACATCCGTCACCCCCAGGCTGATGCCCTCATCGGTATCATGGGCGCGGGTTTTGCCGGCATCTGCATGGGCATCCGGTTGAAACAGGCGGGCATCCATGATTTTGTGATCGTCGAGAAGGCGGATGACGTGGGCGGCACTTGGCGCGACAACACCTATCCTGGCGCGGCCTGCGATGTGCCTTCCCACCTGTATTGCTATTCTTTCGAGCCGAATCCGGACTGGAGCCGCAGCTACGCCCCCCAAGAGGAAATCCAGGATTACATCCGCCGCTGTGTCGATAAGTACAATCTCCGTCCCCATATCCGCTTCAACACCGAAATCGTCTCCGCCCGCTACAACGAAAAGATGGCCCTGTGGGAAGTGCGTGACGCCACGGGCATGATGGCGCGGGTGCATATCGTCATTTCCGCCAAGGGCGCGTTGCAAATCCCTTCGTTGCCGGCGATTCCCGGTATTGACACCTTCAGGGGGGATGCCTTCCATTCCGCGCAGTGGCGGCATGATGTCGACCTGACGGGGAAAGAAGTGGCGGTGATCGGCACCGGCGCCAGCGCTATCCAGATTGTTCCCGCCATTGCCGGACAGGTAAAAAAGCTGAACCTGTTCCAGCGCACGCCGCCCTGGGTGATGCCGAAGATGGACCGTGATTATTTGGGCATCGAGAAATTCCTGTTCAAGCGTTTTCCGCGCCTCAACCGCCTGCATCGCAACAGCTTGTACTGGATGTTTGAAAGCCGGGCCCTGGGGTTCGTCGTTGATCCGCGACTGATGAAGCTGGGTGAGGCCATGGCCCGCAACTTCATCCGCCGCTCTATCGACGATCCGGAGCTGCAGGGCAAGGTGACGCCGACCTATACGATGGGCTGCAAGCGCGTACTGATGTCGAATGAGTATTATCCGGCGCTGAACCGGCCCAATGTCGAACTGATCAATACCGGCATTCAGGAAATCCGCGAGCACGCCGTCGTTACCACGGATGGCGTCGAACATCCGGTAGACGCGATCATCTATTCCACCGGTTTCCACGTCACCGATTCGCTGCTGGGTCTTAGCATCACGGGCAAGGACGGCCTGAATCTGGCCGATGCCTGGAAGAACGGCATGGAGGCTTACTACGGCATCACTATCAACAAGTTTCCCAACCTGTTCATGTTGCTGGGGCCGAACACCGGCCTGGGACATAACTCCATCATCTTCATGATCGAGGCACAGGTGAATTACGTGATGCAGGCCATTACCCGGATGCTGAAAAAGGGATACCAGCAAGTGGAAGTGAGGCGCGCCATCC
>CAZPZK010000489.1:0-2500 GCA_964591095.1 uncultured Moraxellaceae bacterium
CGCAATTGCGCGGTGCGGGCCTGTTCCCGCGCCTGCGCCAGCGCCGCCGCGCGGCTGCGGGTGTCGATACCGCCCTCCTGCACCGCCGCCAGCCGCAGCTCGGCCTGTTTCAGGTCGTTGTCACGCAGGGCCAGGGTTTCACGGGCAGCGTCCAGCGCATCCGCCGAGACATCCTGGGTCTGCTTCAGGGCGATGAGATTGTCCAGTTGGCGCTGGGCCTGCTGCCGCAGCACCTTCGCCTGGTCGCGCTGCAACAGCGCCTGTGGCCGTTCCTGCTGCGCCAGCCGTTGCAGGTTCAGCTCGGCCACACGAACCGCGGCCTCGGCCTGCGCCAACTGGACGGCGCCATCGGGGTCATCCAGTTCCGCCAGCACCTCGCCCGCCTGCACCGCCCGGCCTTCCGCCGCCAGCCGGCGCAGCAGGCCGTCGGTCTCGGCGCGCACCGGCAGCGTCGCCTCGGTCTGCACGCGGCCGGTGGCGACAATGCTTTGCCGGAACGGCTGCGGGCTGAGGCGCTCGGTCGGCACCGTGGCGGGCAGTTGCCGCCAGAGCAGGAGGCCGCCGAGGGTCAGGAACACCAGCAGGATTACGACAGCGGTTTTTTTCATGGTCAGGTCTTCGTTAACCGTCGAAAGGCATCTTTCGCCCTGTTGCACAGGGGGGAAAGATTTCAATCGTTAAGAATCCAGTCTAGCGGCGCGCACCCCGCCCCGGAAGGGGACAAACGGTCAGCCCTCCCCGGCCAGCCCGGCGTACAGCTCGTTTTCCTGGTCGAAGTGCAGGTACAGGATCGCTTCCAGCGCAAACAGCTGGCGCACCAGTCGCTGCCGGGTATGTTCCTCGGGCGCGGCATCGGCGGCCAACCCGGCGATATCCTGCCGGATGCGTTCGCAGAGATGCAGGATTTCACGGTGGGTGCGGCTGAACAGCGCCAGCGGGTCGTGCCCCGGCATGTGCTTCGCCAGTGACGGGTGCAGGTGGCGTTCATCGCCCTGCTCGTGCGGCACCAGTTCCTCGGCCAGCGTCCGGGTCAGGGCCGTCAGACCAGCCAGGTCGGGGACGCGGCCTGGCGCCAGGGCTTCGGCCTGCCGCCGAAGCTGCGCCAGCACCGGCTGCAGCTCGCGGTGCGCCGCCGCCAGCCGCGCCTGTTCCGTCGCCGACAGCGCCGGCACCGGCCGTGACAGAGGCCGCAGGGCGCGCAGTGCGTTGAGGATGACGGCGACATCAATCAGTTCCTGCAACACCGCCCCGGCCAGCGGCGTCAGGTAGCCCGCCGCCGCCACGACCATGGCGACGCCGGACAGCGCCATGCCCACCAGCACGCTCTGCCGGGCAATGGCGCGGGTGCGGCGGGCCAGCGCCAGCCCTTCCGCCAGCCGGTCCAGGCGGTCCACCATCAGCACCACATCCGCCGCCTCGGAACTGGCCCCGGCCCCGCGCGCGCCCATCGCAATGCCGACATCGGCCAAGGCCAGCGCCGGGGCGTCATTGATGCCGTCACCGGTCATCAGCGTCACCCCGCCCTCGCGCTCGCGGCGCACCGCTTCCACCTTGCCCTCCGGCGTCAGCCCGGCGTAGACCGCATCCAGCCCCAGCACCGCGCCGATGCTGTCGGCAATCTCCTGGCGGTCGCCGGTAGCCATCGACAGCCGCTCAATCCCGGCAGCGCGCAAGGCGCGGATGGCGCGCGGCGTATCGGGGCGGATTTCATCCTGCATGCGCAGCACCCCGGCCACCCGGCCGTCCACCGCCACGAACACCGCCATGCCGCCTTCATTCAGCGCCCGCTCCAGCGCTGCCTGCGCCCAGTCCGGCGCCTCGGCCACCGAACCGACCCAGCCGGGTTGCCCCGCCGCGACGCGATGACCCTCCACCACGCCCGACAGGCCGTGACCCGGCGCATCCGCCAGCCCGGTCGGCGTCGACAGCACCAGCCCGCGCGCCCGCGCCACCTGCACCAGCGCCGCCGACACCGGATGCAGCGACACCTGCTCCATCGAGGCGCACAGCCTCAGCACCTCCTCCGCCGTCCAGCCGCCGTCGGTTTCAATATCCACCAGCCGCGCCAGCCCGGTGGTGAGGGTGCCGGTCTTGTCCAGCAGCAGGCGCTTGCCGTCGGCCAGCGCCTCGAGCGCCGCGCCGTTCTTGATCAGGATGCCGCGACGCGCCGCCGCCGAGATGCCGGAGACAATCGCCACCGGCGCGGCCAAAATCAGCGGGCACGGCGTCGCCACCACCAGCACCGCCAGCGCCCGCAGCGGATCGCCGGACAGCAGCCAGGCCAGACCCGCCACCGCCAGTGTCAGCGGCACCAGCCAGAAGGCGTAACGGTCGGCCATGCGGGTGAAGGGGGCCTTGCCGGTCTGCGCTTCCTGCACCAGCCGCACGATGGCGGCATAGGTGCTGTCGGCCGCTGCCCGCAGCGCGGTCAGTTCGAAGGCCTGCCCCACGTTCAGCGTACCGCTGGCCACCGCCTCGCCGTCGGGATGGCTGACCGGCA